>USMH01000280.1 GCA_900555745.1 uncultured Collinsella sp. | reverse complement strand
TTATGCACTGGTGCGAGACCGTGCTGTTTTTGATGTGGGTGGGCATGTTCTTTGTCTGGGACAACCCCGTGAGCTGGGTTGTAGCCCTGGTCGTGATGGCCGCGACGTATTTTGTCGAGGTCCTGATCGACAACACCTTCGCACGCAGCGCCTGGCGCAGCTGCTTTAGGCTCGGATGGGGCGTGGCGCTGGTGTTTGGCCTGCTCAACCTTATGCCCATCCTCGTCGATGTGTTTATTTAGGAGGCGGCATCCATGGATCATAAAATGTCGCGCTCGCCGTGGGTTATTCATTACGACGGTTCGAGCTGCAACGGATGCGATATCGAGGTGTTGGCCTCACTTACCCCGCAGTTCGATGCGGAGCGGTTTGGCGTGGTCAACACCGGCAACCCCAAGCATGCGGATATCTTTTTGGTGACGGGGTCGGTCAATGCCCAGAACCTGCCCGTCGTGCGCCAGATCTACAACCAGATGCTCGAGCCCAAGTGCGTGGTGGCCTGCGGCATCTGCGCGTGTTCGGGCGGCGTGTTCCGCGATGCCTATAACGTGATCGGCGGCGTGGACCGCGCGATTCCCGTGGATGTGTACGCGCCCGGGTGCGCCATTCGCCCCGAGACCGTGATCGATGCCATCGTGGAGGCATGCGGCATCCTGGACCAGAAGGAGGCCGTGATGCGCGCTGGCGGCGATCCACTTACCGTGGGCGGTGCCGCTACTTGGGACGGTGGCGTTGAGTTGGGCGAGGACGGGTTTGTGGCTGCGGGGGCCGGGGCTGATGGTGCCGGTGACGGTGTCGAGGCCAACGTGTCCACCAGGTCCGCCGCGCCCGCCGCTGCAAAGGAGGCCGAGTAATGCAAAAGACTATCTATACCACCGTCGGGATCGACGAGCTCCTGTCGCATGTCCAGGCGCTCAAGGGCGTCGGCGCGCGCTTTGTGCAAATGCACGCCGAGCGCAACGTCGACGACGGCACGTATCGCCTGGTCTATACGTTTATCAACGTTCGTGTTGCTCAGGAGCAGATTGCGCAGGACGGCAGCTATGCGATCGAGAACCTGGTGGTTGAGGGAATTAATCAGTACCAGGAGATTCCGTCCATCAGCTCGTACTATCCGGCAGTATTCCCGTTTGAAAACGAAGCGCACGACCTGTTTGGTCTTGCCATCACCGATATGCAGATTGACTTTAAGGGCTTTTTCTACCAGGTCTCGACTGCCGAGCCCATGAGCGTTATCACGCCCGAGGTGAAGGCCGCGCGCGAGAAAGCCATGAAGGTCCGTGCCGCTGCCGAGGCCAGGGCGCGCAAGGCCGCGGCCGAGAAGGCTGCTACTGCCACGGCCGCTGCGGGGGAGGGCACTGCGGGCGCTGGCGATGCTGCGGGCGCTGCCGTCGCTCAGCCCGCTGCGGCTGCCGGCTCCGATGCTCAGCACGATGAAACTGCTGCGAAGGCCGCGCTCAAGGCTGCCGAGATGGAGGCAAAGCTCGCCGCCATGGATCCCGAGAAAGCGGCCAAGGTCCGCGCGGCGCTTGCCGCCAAGGCCGCCCGCGACAAGCAGAAAAAGGAGGCGTAAGGTCCATGGCACATCGCTCCGTTATTCCGTTTGGCCCGCAGCACCCGGTGCTGCCCGAGCCGCTTCATCTGGATCTGGTGATCGAGGACGACCGCGTCATCGAGGCAATTCCGCAGATCGGCTTTGTGCACCGCGGACTCGAGAAGCTCACCGAAAAGCGTGATATGCACCAGTTTGGCTACATCGCCGAGCGCATCTGCGGCATTTGCGCCGTGGGCCACAGCTGCGGCTATGCCAGCGCCTGCGAGCGCATGCTCGACATCGAGGTGCCCGGCCGCGTGCAGTATATCCGCACCATTTTGCACGAGCTTTCGCGCATTCACTCGCACCTGCTGTGGCTGGGCCTGCTTGCCGACGCCTTTGGTTTCGAGGCGTTGTTCTATCGTTCGTGGACCCTGCGCGAGCAGATTCTCAAGATTTTTGAGAGCAC
>USMH01000279.1 GCA_900555745.1 uncultured Collinsella sp. | reverse complement strand
CATGGTAGAACACCTTTCTCAATAAAATCCCTAGCGGTTGAGTAGAGTTATACCCTATCGCGCTCAAATGGGTCAACACGAAATAACTCAGAAACACACTTACCTTATGGGTAATTCTACCTACCAAAAAGGGACAGGCACCTTTGTGGTGGTTCTTGCAGATGTGACGGCCTGCCTCGCTGCTTTGTCTCAATCTGTAACAGGTAGACGAGGAAATGGGTTCTAACTGTTACAGATCGAGATTTTCTCTTCAGGGGAATTCGAATGTCTCAATCTGTAACAGTTAGACGGGAATTCGGGCTCTAGATGTTACAGATTGAGATAATCGCGTCGCGAAAATTAAAACCTCCGCAGGGATGCTTCCCTTGCGGAGGTTTTCTTACTCGTTGAGTAGCCTTACGGCTTCGGCGGCCATGTTCTCGACCGTCATGCCGTTCTGAGCGAGCAGCTCGTTGGGGTCGAAGCGGTCGGGGAAGCCCTTGGCGATGCCGAAGGTGCGCGTGCGCACGGGCGTGCAGGCCAGGTAGCACGCCACGCGCTCGCCCCAGCCGCCGTCCAAGATGCCGTCCTCGAGGGTGACGACGACGCGATGCTCGGCGGCAAGGCTGTCGAGGAACTCGCGGTCGAGCTCGGTTGCGAAGCGCGGGTTGACGAGCGTGGCTTCGATACCGTACTCGGCGGCCAAGCGGTTTGCCACACGCTCGCCTAGCTCAAAGAAATCGCCGAGCGCGAGCACGGCAACGTCGCGGCCCTGGCGCACCACGTTGTAGCGAACGGCGCTGTAGTCGGTGTCCTCGGCGGGCGCCAAATCGGGGCGGCTAACCAGGCCAATGCCCGGTACGCGGATCGCCACGGGATGCTCGCGGTGGTCGAGCGACCAGCTCAGCATGGACAGGTATTCCTCCATGCAGGCCGGCGCCAAGTAGCGCATGTTGGGAAGAGCGCCCAGCATGGAAATATCAAAGAACGAGAGGTGCGTCTCGGATGTGGTGCCAAAGATCGACGCGCCAAACACCAAGATGGTTGCGGGGGCATCGTTGAGGCACAGGTCGTGCCACAGCTCGTCGTAGGCGCGCTGCAAAAACGTGCCGTACACACCAAAGACTGGCTTGGCGCCCGAGCGCGCAAGCGCGGTGGCAAAAGTTACGGCGTGCTCCTCGGCAATGCCCACGTCGACAAACTGCTTACCTGCCGCAGCGCGAAGCTCGGGTGTAAAGCCCATGATGTAGGGCGTGGCGGCCGTGATGCCCACGACCTGCGAATCGCGCTCGATGGCGGTGCTGAGCGCCTCGCCCGTAATATCGGCATAGGTGCGCGGTGCGGGCTCGCTCGGATGGCCCGGGCAGAGCTTGCGCCCAGTCGCCATGTCAAACGGACCCACGTGGTGCCAGCGTTCCGGGTCGCTCTGGGCTGGCTCAAAGCCCTTGCCCTTGGCGGTGGAGACGTGCAGCACGATGGGGTGATCGATATTGCGCAGTTCCTGCAACGCGTCGACGAGGGCCAACACATCGTTACCGGCGTCCAGATAGCGGTAGTCGAGCCCCATCGCGCGGAAGACGTTGCGCTCACAGGCACCGTTGCTGGCGCGCAGCTCGGCCAGATTGCGATACAGGCCGCCATGGTTCTCGGCAATGGACTGGTCGTTATCGTTGACGATGATGATCAGGTTGCTATCGAGTTCGGCGGCATTGTTAAAGCCCTCAAACGCCAGGCCGCCCGAAAGCGAGCCGTCGCCAATGATGGTGATGACGTTATACGTGTCGCCCGCCAGGTCGCGCGCGTGGGCAAGGCCGCAGCCCAGGCTCACCGACGTGGAGGTATGGCCCATGGCGAACAGGTCGTGCTCGGACTCGTTGGGATTGGCAAAGCCAGAGGCCTCGCCAAAGCGCTTCGGATCGATATAAGTGTACGCGCGCCCGGTCAGCGCCTTGTGGGCGTAGGTCTGGTGCGAAACGTCAAAGACAATCTTGTCGATGGGGGAGTTGAACACGCGATGGAGCGCGACCGTGAGCTCAACGACGCCCAGGTTGGGGGCAACGT
>USMH01000278.1 GCA_900555745.1 uncultured Collinsella sp. | reverse complement strand
GCGTGGGCGAGTTCCTCAAGGAGCAGAACCCCGAGATTAAGGTCGTCGCCGTCGAGCCCGCCACCTCCCCGGTGCTCTCCAAGGGCCAGGCCGGCCCGCACAAGATCCAGGGCATCGGCGCCGGCTTTGTGCCCGACGTCCTCGACACCCGGGTCTACGACGAGATCATCCCCGTCGAGAACGACGACGCCTTTGCCACCGGCCGCGCCGTGGGCCACAAGGAGGGTGTGCTCGTGGGCATTTCGTCCGGTGCCGCCGTGTGGGCCGCGCTGCAGCTGGCCAAGCGCCCCGAAAACGAGGGCAAGACCATCGTGGCCCTGCTTGCCGACACCGGCGAGCGCTACCTGTCCACGGCACTGTTCCAGGACTAAGGGCCCGTCACTTGTCGATAGGCCCAAGGCACGCCGGCCTCCCCTCTCTTCTGGCTGCCTGAGCCCATCTCGTTAGGGTGTCCCACGAGACGTCCGAACTTGCTACAATGTCTGCGGCGCGGAACCAGCCTCCCGCGCCGCTTTTCTTTTTTGGCCACATGCCACCAAGGAGAACCTCCCCATGCACAACAAGCGCGTGCTCGTCGCCATGAGCGGCGGCGTCGATTCCAGCGTGACCGCGTACCTGCTCAAAAGCCAGGGCTACGAATGCGTCGGCGCCACCATGCGCCTCACCTGCCCCGCACCCGATCCCGTCACGGGCATGAGTAAGGTCGACCGCGACATCGCCGATGCAAAGGCCGTCGCCGAGCGCCTGGGGATACCCCACCATGTGCTCGACTTGCAGCAGACCTTCGACCACAGCGTTATCGAGCGCTTTGTGACTGCCTATCAGGAGGGGCTGACGCCCAACCCGTGCATCATCTGCAACCGCCATATTAAGTTTGGCGCGTTGCTCGATGCAGCGCTCAATATGGGCTGCGGCTACATCGCCACAGGTCACTACGCCAAAACGAGCCAGGCGTCCGACGGCACCTGGCAGCTGCACCGTGGCGAGGACCCAAAGAAGGACCAAAGCTACTTTTTGTATTCGCTTACGCAGGAGCGCTTGGCACGCACAATCTTTCCGCTGGCAGGCCTGGACAAAGAGCGCAACGTGCGCCGCATTGCCGCCGAGCAGGGCTTCATCAACGCCAAGAAGGCCGAGAGCGAGGATATCTGCTTTATTCCAGACGGCGACTACGCGGGCTATATCGAGCGCCGCTGCGGACATCCCGCTGCACTGGGCGACATTGTGTGGCGCGACGGCAGCGTGGTCGGACGCCATAACGGCGCGCTGCGCTATACCATAGGCCAGCGCAAGGGCCTGGGCGTCGCGATGGCGCACCCCGTGTACGTAACAGGCGTCGACGCCGTCAACAACACCGTGCATCTGGGCGAGGCAGAGGACCTGACCGCCGCGGCGCTCGCGGCCAACGACTGGATCTGGAGCGCCCCTGCCGATCGCATGGAGGCAAAGCTCGATGACGGCGGCATTCGCGTGGGCGCCAAGTACCGCTACCGTCAAAAGGACCAGGCAGCGACCCTTACACGTGGCGCCGACGGACAAATGCTGCTGACTTTTGACGAGCCGCAGCGAGCCATCGCCCCCGGCCAAGCAGTCGTTATCTACCGCGGCGACATCGTCCTGGGCGGCGGCACCGTTACGGCAGCTATCAAGTAGTCCCATCCCCTTCATAAGTTGCGGTGAAATAGGGACTGCTTAAGTGTTTCAGGCCGCTAAACAGTCCCTATTTCACCGCAACTTAGAGAGGACGGCCTCGGTCGGTACTGCCATATCAGCCGAGGCCGCTACATCGTTAGCGCTGGACGTAGGCGCGGACGAGCTCAAAGGTGTTGCGCACGCCGTCCATGTGGCTGCGCTCGTAGTTGTGGCTCGCGTACACGCCGGGGCCGATCAGGCCGTGACGGATGTCGTAGCCGGCCGAGAGCGTGGCCTCGACGTCCGAGCCGTAATGCGGGTACACATCGATGGCGTAATCGAGCTCCAGCTCGCGCGCGATGTTGGACAGCGTGGTCACCAGATCGTAGTTGTAGGGGCCACCCGAATCCTTA
>USMH01000277.1 GCA_900555745.1 uncultured Collinsella sp. | reverse complement strand
ATCAAGGATCAGCTTCTTGATTGCCATTGTTCTACTCCGCTTCTCCGTCTTGTACTAAATCGTCTAAATCAAACACGCGCTCAACTTCGGCGCGCGTGGGAATCGATTGCTGAGCGCCCAGGCGCGACACCGTCACCGCCGAGGCGCGAGCACCCGCGGCCATGCACTCAAAGAGCGGCAAGCCCTCTAGGCGGGCCGCCGCCAACGCGCCGATAAACGTATCGCCGGCGGCCGTGGTATCGACTACCGTACTCGAAAGTGCCGGCATGCGCAGCAGCTCACCGCCATCGCCGAGCGAAACCGAGCCGGCACCGCCCAACGTGATGACCGCAGCCCCGGCACCCTTGTCGAGCATCGCATTGAGCGCGGTGACGCAACTCGCGTCATCCGTGGGCAGAATGCCCGTCAGCACCTGGCACTCGGTCTCGTTGGGACAGACCAGGTCGACCGCAGGCCAGACCTCCGCAGGCAGCTCGCAGGCGGGCGCTGGATTAAAGACCGTATAGAACCCCAGCTCGTGAGCGCAAACAAGCGCCTCGGCCGTCGCCGCAAGGTCGCATTCGCCCTGGGCGATAAAGACGCTTCCGGCAGCCGGGGCAATCTCGCTGGCGCCGCCGTCGAGCTCATGGGCCACCAGACGCCTCAGCGCGCAGGCAACGTCCGCGCCCGCAAGCGCATGGTTGGCGCCCGGTGACAGTATGATGCGGTTGTCGCCCTCGCAGCGAATGATGGTCGCCGTTCCCGTCTCCACGTCATCGCGATGCACTACAAAGTCACAGTCCACGCCGGCATCCTGAAGCCCCGCCACGAGCACATCGCCAAACGCATCACGCCCAACAGCGCCGATCATGCACGTGCGCGCACCCATGCGCACGGCGGCGACGGCCTGGTTGGCGCCCTTACCGCCGGCGTTGGTGATAAAACCACTGCCACCGACTGTCTCGCCCGCGCGCGGCATGCGCTCGCACGCCACCGAAAGGTCCATGTTCATGCTGCCGAACACCGCAACGATGCTGTGATCCGCCATGGAAACCTCCTCATCTGCGGGCTTTGCACCCACCGTCGACCGTCGATTGCGCGCCTTCGCACCTCTATAACTTTAGTTCACTTTGATGTGAACGCACCCTTGAGGTTGCGCCAGCAGCAAGCATTCACAGGAGCAGGCAGCTACAATGAATACGTGCTGATTATTCTCGTCATTGGATGATGTTTTATGGAACAATTCTCGCAATCGGGCTCGCGCGGTCGACGCCGCACGGGCAACGAGCCGGCGCCGCGCGAACGCGTGAAGAGCGAACGCCGTGCCAACGAGCCGCGACGCACCACGAGCCCCCATCGCGCTTCTGCCAACAACGCGGGCCGCGCCAACACTCCCGCCGCGGAGCAGACGCCTGCTCGCCCCAAGTCCCGCTACATCCCTGCCCTTGACGGTCTGCGCACGCTTGCCGTCGTCGCGGTGGTGCTCTATCACCTCAACCTCACGTGGGCGCAGGGCGGTCTGCTCGGCGTCACGATCTTCTTTGTGCTTTCGGGCTATCTGATCACACGCCTGCTACTCAACGAAGTCGCTAAGACCGGCCGCATCGACCTCAAGAGCTTCTGGATCCGCCGCATCCGTCGCCTGGTCCCCGCCGTGGTAACCGTCGTGGTGGTGACCTGTGCGCTGTGCACCGTCTTCAACCACGTGATGCTCACCAAGATGCGCCCCGACATTCTGCCGTCACTGCTGTTCTTTAACAACTGGTGGCAGATTGCCCAAAACGTCTCGTACTTCAATGCTCTGGGCGACCCCTCGCCGCTCACGCACTTTTGGTCGCTTGCCATCGAGGAACAGTTCTACCTGATTTGGCCGCCGCTGCTGTTTGCCATGGTATCCATGCATGTGAGCAAACCCAACACGCGCCGCGTGGTTCTAGGCCTTGCCGCGGTATCTGCCCTTGCCATGATGGTGCTTTACAACCCTGCCGCCGACCCCAGCCGCGTGTACTACGGCACCGACACCCGCGTGTTCTCGCTGCTGCTGGGTGCCTGGATGGCCTTTATCCCCGATCGCGACCTGG
>USMH01000276.1 GCA_900555745.1 uncultured Collinsella sp. | reverse complement strand
CAGATGTTGGGGACCGAGGCTACCAGGCAGAAGATGGACGAGAAGATGATGATGGGGATGACGGAGATAAAGCCGTCGCGGATCGCCTTGAGGTACTTGTTGCGGGCGATCGCGTTGAAAAAGGGCTGGCCCTTTTCGATGATGGCGATGAGTTGCTCCATGCAATGCTCCTAAGAGTCGGTGGGTTAGCAACGATGGTAGCTTTTGGCGTTCGGTTGCCAAAATGTTGACGTTGCCATTTTGCGACACAAAAAAAGACGCGAACCGGTGGTTCCTGTGCCTGCGAACCGTCGATTCCTTATGCGTAAACGTTTGAGCCGCCCGGTGGCTCTGTATTTGCGCAATGGCAACGTTAACATTTGGTCGACAAAAGCCGTTCGGGGAAGCAAAAATGTCGGTGAACGGTAGGTTTTGGGTGGTGAGCGTATGGTGGGGGAGGCGTTGGATATACTTGAAGGCGTTAAAAATGACTGCGCAAGGTGCCACCAATGGCATCGTTGACATAGAAAGATCGACCTATGGCCGCTGTTAAAAAATCGGTATCCGTCAAAGACGTAGCGCGCCTCGCGGGCGTCTCGGAGCAGACGGTCTCGCGCACCGTGCACGATTCGCCCAGCGTGCGCCCCGAGACCAAGGAACGCGTGCGTGCCGCCATGCGCGAGCTGGGGTATCGCCCCAATTTTGCCGGTCGATCGCTGCGCCGCGGCAAGTTTAAGACCGTCGGCGTCGCCATGTTCAACATTACCGGCACCGGCAATCTCGACCGTATGGAGGGCTTTGCCGCAGCGGCCGACAAACATGGCTATGCCATCACCCTCACTAAAGCAGACGGGCATCCGTATACCCTCGAGAGCGCATCGTCGCGCATGAGCGCACTGCCGGTGGATGGCATGGTTGTGATTATGAACCGCATGCCGGCGGACTTTGGAACCTTCGAGCCGCTGCCCGGCATGCAGACGGTGCTCGTTACGATGTTGGAGCACCCGCTCTGTTCAACGGTCGATAACGACCAGTTCGATTGCTCGCGCCAGGTGGTCGAGTACTTGCTGGGGCGGGGGCACAAAACCGTGCACTTTATCTCGTGCCCCGAGCGCTCGCTTTCGGGCATGCGGCGCGAGGAAGGCTGGCGCGAGACATTGCGTGCGCATGGCATTGAGCCACCGCGACTTATCCGTGGCGATTGGACGGCGCAGAGCGGATATGCCGCAGGTCAGGCCCTGGCGGATGATCCGACCTGTACTGCCATCTATGCCTCCAACGATGCCATGGCCTATGGCTGCATCCGTGGGCTCGAGTCGCGCGGGAAGTGCGTGCCCCAGGACGTGAGCGTGGTGGGTGTTGACGATAGCCTGGGCGATATCGTGCCCGATTGTCGCCTGACCACGGTGCGCTTTGACAACAAGCGCGTCGGCATGTGGGCGGTCGACAAGATTGCCGGCGCCGATGGGGGTGCGTCTGGCGTGGAGCACATGCTGATCCCCGGTGTGCTCGTAGAGGGCGATACGGTGCGCGATTTGCGTTAGGGTGCGGTCCTGTTTTGGTTTCCGCTAATCATGTTTGATATTGTTCGAAATGGTTTGGAAACCGTTCGCGGGCGAAAAAAGACCGTTCACGGCTCGAAATAACGGTTTGCATTGTTCCTTTTTGTTTGAATGTTATTGTTTCTGCCATACAGAACGCAGCGCGTATGCCCGGACGCGATGCTCTCCATTGGTTCATATGTGAAAGGAACGCAACATGGCAACCAAAGAAGAAATCTCGATGGTTGGATTCGAGATTGTCGCATACGCAGGTGACGCCCAGACCGATCTGCTTGCAGCGCTCGATGCTGCTCGCGAGGGTGACTTTGAGAAGGCCGAGCAGCTGCACAAGGATGCCAGCGATGCGCTCATCGGTGCCCACGACACGCAGACCAAGCTGCTTTCGCAGGAGGCCGGCGGTGGCGAGATGGAGATGACCTTCATCATGGCTCACGCTCAGGACACTCTCATGACCACTATGATTCTGGAGAAGCAGACCCGCTTTACCATCGATGCCTACAAGCGCATCGCCGAGCTCGAGGCCAAGCTCGCCTAACGAGCCCG
>USMH01000275.1 GCA_900555745.1 uncultured Collinsella sp. | reverse complement strand
TGTTCAGACGCCCAAGAAGCGCGAGCTGGCGCTCGTATCGCGCAGTACCTATATCAAGGAGAAGGCGCTGCAGTGGATCTTCTTTGCCTGCGCGTTCTTGGCGGTCGTTACCGTCATCCTGATTTTTGTCTTTACCACGTACTCGGCGCTGCCCGTCTTTACTGACATCGGTCTGGCGGACTTCTTTAGCTTTACGTGGGCGCCTTCCGAGGGCCACTACGGCATCTTGTCGCTGCTTGCCGGCTCGGGTCTGGTGACCGTCGGTGCGCTCGCCATGGGCGTGCCGCTGGGCGTGGGTACGGCCGTTTACCTGGTCGAGATTGCCAGCAAGCGCGTGCGCAAGCTCATCAGCCCCGCCGTTGACCTGCTGGCGGGCATACCCTCCATCATCTACGGCTTCTTTGGCATGATCATCATCCGCCCGTTTATCGCACAACTGACCGGCGGCCTTGGTTTTGGTGCGCTGACGGCGTGGTTTGTGCTCGCCATCATGATCGTCCCTACCATCACCACGCTCACCATCGATGCTCTCAATTCCATTCCCATGGGCATTCGCGAGGCATCGTATGCCATGGGCGCCACCAAGTGGCAGACCATCTATAAGGTCGTGCTACCTGCCGCGAAGCTGGGTATCGTTGATGCCATCGTGCTGGGTATGGGCCGTGCCATCGGCGAGACCATGGCCGTGCTCATGGTCGTAGGTAACGCCCCGGTTATTCCCGACAGCATTGCGAGCCCCATCTCGACGCTCACGAGCCAGATTGCGCTCGACATGAGCTATTCCTCGGGTCTGCACCGCTCGGCGCTGTTCGGCATGGGTGTGGTCCTGTTTATCATCTCCGCCACGCTGGTGGGCATCGTCCGTCTGATTTCCAAGAATAAGAGGGGGTAGGCTATGTCCGATTCCGTTGACACGACGGTCGATACGACCTCGTCGCGCGAGCGCATCAAGCGTGCCCTTTCCCACGGCAAGAAGGGCCGCATCAACAAGGACCTGTCCAACAAGATCATGCTTGGCGTGTTTCGTGCCGCTGCCTACATCACCACGCTGGTGCTGGTCGCCATCATCGCCTACGTGGTCATCAACGGCCTGCCACACATCTCGCTCGACTTTATCTTCGGTTGGCCCCAGGGCGTCAACGCCGAGGGCGGAATTTGGCCCACGATCGTCTCGACCGTCTACGTGACGGCGCTCGCCATGCTTATCTGCACGCCGATCGCTGTGCTGGCAGCCGTCTATCTGGCCGAGTACGCCAAGCAGGGCAAGGTCGTCGAGCTCATTCGCTACGCTGCTGACGCTTTGGCCTCGGTGCCCTCCATCGTTATGGGCCTGTTTGGCTACGCCTTGTTTGTCGAGGCCATGGGCCTGGGCCTTTCGATGGTCTCGGCCGCCCTGGCACTCGCGCTCTTGATGCTTCCCATCGTCATGCGCACCACCGAAGAGGCCATTCGCGCCGTTCCGCGCTATATCCGTTGGGGCGCGTACGGTCTGGGCGCCACCAAGTGGCAGGTTGTCTCCAAGATCGTGCTTCCTTCTGCCTTTGGCCGTATTGCCACGGGCATCGTCCTCGCCATCGGCCGTGCCATTGGCGAGACCGCGGTGGTGCTCTACACCATGGGGCAGGCCATCAATCTACCTATTTCGCCGCTCGATTCCGGCCGCCCCATGACGGTTCACCTGTACCTGCTTGCCAACGACGGCATCAACATGAACGCAGCCTACGGCACCGCGCTCTTGCTGATGGTGATCATTCTGGCCTTCAACCTGTTTGCGCGCTTCCTGTCGCGCAAGCGTCGCTAGTTAAGGAGTCCCATGTCCGTTTATCAGTCCGCTCCCACGTTGGAGCAAGCGGCCATTACGGCCAAGGATTTCAACTTTTGGTACGGTGACTTTCATGCGCTGACGGGGCTCGACCTCAACATCGCCAAAAACGCCATCACCTCGTTTATCGGCCCTTCGGGCTGCGGCAAATCGACGTTTTTGCGCTGCATCAACCGCATGAATGACCTGATCGAGGGCACGTGCGTCGAGGGCACCATGACGCTCGACGGCAACGATATCTATGCCGAGGGCGTCGACCCGGTCG
>USMH01000274.1 GCA_900555745.1 uncultured Collinsella sp. | reverse complement strand
TGACCTGCGCGGGCGACTGCTCGGGCGAGCGCACCGCCGACATTGCGAGCGCCATCCGCACGGCGTATCACGCGGCCAACGAGCTGTAGTTGAGCATCGCGGCCAGGCGGGGCGGTAGCACGGATTCGTCTCGCCCGGCTGTGTCCCGTCGGGTGTCAACCGGTGCGGGGCCTGCAAGCGCAGCAGGTCCCGCCCTTTTTGTTTTGCTCCGGTGGATGGCAATGCGCGGTAATCATGAGGAGTGAGGACGTCTATTGCCTTGCAGATCACTCAAAATTATTGGGGGAGGGGTTAATAACTATATCCTCTATACCAAAGGACATAAAGAGATGCCAATTTTGTTGACAAGCGAATGACGATTAGCTGCGAGTCAGCTACCAGCGTAAATAATCGATAAAGAAATGTCGTAATTTGGTGCCAAATGCCCAGATAACGCCGCGTCTATTTTAATTAACTGCTTTGAGCAAACAGCAAAATGCTACTATCTAACTTGCACGTAAGAAGGCAGATTAACGGTTAAGGCTAAGAAGTGGCAGGTATGTCGGAAGCAACTAGGACTCGCACGCATGCGCCCGAGGTTAGGCAGCGCGCCGTCGAGATCCTCCAAGAGGGGGTCGGTCATCGCGCCCTCGCCGCGGAGCTTGGCATTCCCCAGGCCACGGCTCGTCAGTGGGCCCGCGCGTATGCCGTGGGCGGTTCCGACGCCGTTCTCAATGCCGGTTCGCATCATCACACCTATTCGTACGACGTAAAGCTCGCTGTGGTTAAGGACCGTCTGGAAAACGGCTTGACGGTTCGCGAGGCCATGATCAAGCACAAAATTCCCAGCGAGTCTTCGGTCAAGGCTTGGTGCCGTCAGTACCGCGAGAGCGGTGAGGCCGCACTGGTCGATAAGCCGCGCGGTCGCAAGCCGCGCGTTAAAAAGGCGGAATAGCGAACGGGATGGTGCGCCCACAGGGGCGCATTTTTCTTGCCGCCCCTCTGCTCCAAAGCGGACATACCCCTGCCCCGTACGCCTAAAACTCCCCAGTTGACCGAAAAACTGCCGCCGCTACTCCTCAATTGAGCTATAACGTTAAACAATTGCAGCGTTTTTGCATGGGGGAGTGATGGTATGACGCTATTGTATTTCCTTACCCTGTTTCCGCTGGTACCGGCGCTGGGCATGCTGCTCGCTCGCGGTGACCGCGCCCGCGATGCGGTGGGGCTCATAGGTTCCGGCATTATTATGGCGGTGACAGTTGTAGTCGCCGTCATGTTTTTTGGCACGGGCCCGCAGAGCTTTGAGGTTGCCCCCGGCACCTCGCATGTGCTCTCGATCATCAGCTCCGCCATCGATGTCATCCTGTGCGCCGTCATCCTGTACAACGCGTACAAATATAAGAACGCGCTCACCACGGTGCTCGGCATAGTCCAGCTGGTGGGCTCGCTCGCCTTTGCAGCCATGACGCTGCCCGCGGCCGAAGCCGTCACGGCAACGCCGCTCTACCTGGATTACATGAGCGTGATCATGGTGCTTGCCGTCGGCATCGTCGGCAGCCTAATCTGCGTGTATGCCCTGGGCTACATGAAGGACTTCCAAGCGCACGATGAGCACGAGGCCGCGCTGCGCGGGCAGACCGCGCCCGACCGTCGCCCGCAGTTCCTGGCGCTCATGTTCCTGTTCCTCTCGGCCATGTTCGTTATCGTGACGAGCGACAACCTTGAGTGGCTGTTCTGCGGCTGGGAAATCACCACCGTGTGCTCGTTCCTTATGATTGGCTACACGCGCACGCCCGAGGCCATTAAAAACGCCTTTACCCAGATCGTCCTCAACATGCTGGGCGGCATCGCGTTTTTGGCCGGACTCATGTACCTGCACGTGAACGGCATGCCGCTGACCATCTCGGGCATGATTGAGCTTTCCGGCGCCGGAACCGCGCAATCCGCGCTGCTGGTGATGCCGGTCATCCTGTTGTCGCTCGCCGCACTCACCAAGGCCGCACAGATGCCGTTCCACACTTGGCTGTTAGGCGCCATGGTTGCCCCTACTCCCACGAGCGCCCTGCTGCACTCGTCAACCATGGTCAAAGCCGGCGTGTTCCTAA
>USMH01000273.1 GCA_900555745.1 uncultured Collinsella sp. | reverse complement strand
GGAACTGCGCCGTGCAACCCGGTGCCAGCACGGCGTTGCCGTTGTCGGCTACCAGTGGGTGCGTTGCAAAACGTGTGCCCAGCGTCTCGAGCGCGTACTTCACATGCGCCATGTCGTTGGCCGAAGCGTCCTCGGCAAGCTCTGGATCGTAGATCGATGCCATGCGTGCGTTCACTCCGAACCCGATGGATGCGCTGGAGAACGGCTGGCTGGAGCCCTCTCGGTACAGATCGATTGTGCCGGCGGTCAGCAAGGTGTTGCCGTCGTTTCGCACCGTGACCATGAAGGATTCGCCTGCTGCTCCGGGCACCACCGCGCCCGAGGTAGCGACTGCGCCCGTCGGAGTGGCACACGCCACCAAGGGCACTTCGATGCCGTGTAGCTCTGCCTCGCTCTTCTCCGCGCTCACAATGTGCGTGGCGAGCGCG
Organism: uncultured Collinsella sp.; assembly: GCA_900555745.1. Lineage (GTDB taxonomy): Bacteria > Actinomycetota > Coriobacteriia > Coriobacteriales > Coriobacteriaceae > Collinsella. The sequence continues at coordinate 1,665 of USMH01000273.1, read as the reverse complement.
GAGAGCATGCTCCCCGACGTCAAAAATGTCGTTATCTGATCGACGGGATGGTCCAGCTCGCACATCACGAACGGCTCCGTGAACAGATCGCCTGCCAAGGTGCTGGCGAAGATGCGGAAGTGCTTGCCCATCACTGCTACCGGGTTGCCTTCTTCGTCGTAGGTTTGTCCCACCTTGCCATCGGTGTTCTCTACATAGAGCACGCACCTGCCGTTGTTGCTTACGCTAAACGATGCAGGGCCACAGCCTGCGGCACCCACGGGCTGCATTGCAAATGCCGATGCGCCTCGCGTCCAAGTAATATGCTGCAGTTGCTCGTTGACGGTTGCCAAAAAGCCCGAATGTTGTGGCCACGGCACCGCGTGGGGTACTGTGGCATCTGGCGACATAACGCCCCAGCCCGCAATGGACTGGCCGATCACGGCGTACGATGCGCAGCCACAACCGCCTGCAGTCTCGTATGCAACGGGCACCACCATTTTGCCGTTGATATTCTCGGGCTCGCCCAGCTCGATACTCGACGGTGCTTGCGGAAAGCGGAGGACCTGACGGAACGTGAGACTGTCGCCCAAATCATCCGACCACAGGGTAAAGCATTCCAGCGCAACCTCGGCCTCGCTGCCGAGCGCCTTCTCTGCGGTGGTTCCGCGGCGGTGGAGGTAAGCGCCCGACAGGCGCCCGTCGACCAGCGTCTTGCCCACCGTGATACGCGGGCACTGCAGGCAATGGTAGCCATCCTCCTGAAGGCGGCCGCGCGAGATGCTGCGCCACGACGTGTGCGATATCACGCGGGTCTCGTCACTACTTATGCGCAGGCGCACAACGGACAGTATGCCGGATGTGCTCGCCGTATCGAAAAGGGTGTTGTCGCCGGCGGGGCGCTCGCCCGAGACCAGCAGCACGTAGGCGTCCTGGTTTCCCCTCCCGTCTGTATATTCCACCACGTCGAAGTCGTAATCGAATATGCCGTTGCGCTCCACATCGCCCTCGCCAAACCCAAGGGGGAAGTCCACGGGCGTGGGAGCGGACCACGTGCCGTTCGTCTTTGTATGCACCACCAGGCGCGAACGACCATTCTTGCCGTAGCGCACCGAGGCGATACGGAATAGGCACTCCGCGCCGGCAATCATCGTTAGCTTCATGTGGGCTTCGCTGAGCACGCCGGAAAACAGCACGTTGTCGCTCGAGGGTTTTATGCCGCCACGCTCGTCCTCCGACACGCCGGCAGAATTGGCGTTCGGGTCGGCAACGGTGTTCGTTGCCTGACCGATGTAGGTGTACTCATACATCGGCGAGGCGTTTTCGTCGTTCTCTATCAGTGCATGGACGAAATGCTCGATCTGTCCCGTGTCGTCGCTTTCTGCATCCGCCTCGAGCTCAATGCGCGTGACCGCTTGATCCCAATCGCGCACGACAGGCGCGGCGTTTACGGCAGTGGCCTTAACCTCGGCGCGTGCGAGCAGTTCGGCGTTGGTGACGATGGTGGCCGATGCGATAAATTGCGGCACGCCGCCCGCCTCAATGTTGCCGGCCGAGCCGAAGCAAGCATCCAGCGTATAAGGCGTATCTCCACCCAATGCGAGCTCAGAGCGCTGGAGCACATACTGGTCGCCATTGTTCACCGACATATTCCACGAATCGAGGAGTGTGGGCCACGACCCCGAC
>USMH01000272.1 GCA_900555745.1 uncultured Collinsella sp. | reverse complement strand
TTGTACACCCATGCGGTGGCAACGCCCACAACGGGAAGCAGCGCGTAAATCCACGCATGGTGCTCGCGATAATCGGTCGCGATATTCAGCGAGGCCAAAAACGCCCAAGCGGCAACGCCCATGGCGAGCGAGACGATGGCGACGAGCACGAGCAACTTAGCGCTCGCGAGTAGGTTGCGGGCGTTGCGGCGCGTGTCGGCTGCCAAGAGCTGCTCGGAACGGGTGAGCTGATGCCTGCCGGCCACGATGACGTCGTTCAGGGAGAAAAAACCGCCATCGTCGAGCGGCTGAGAATGATCCTGCGCTTCGTTTGCGCTTTCGGGTTTGTCGTTATGAGCCATACGTTCCTCTTTTAGGTTGCAACGCAAGCATTATAAAACGCGGTAAACGCGACGAGCCGGTGGGTTGGTTTCCATTCTGTTTCGCGGCTTGCGGCCGACAGGTGTATTTGCGGGTACAGGTCAAGTCGCGGTCGCGCGTCGGGGGATTATACTGAGACAAGCATAAAGAATCGGCGTCCCTGTTGTGCGCCGTGGCATTAAGAGGTGCAAATGGCAGAGAAACTCATTCCGCTGGAGGACGCGCAGTCGATTGTTCTGTCGCATGTTGCTCCGACCGATCTCGTCGAGATTCCCGTGTGGCAGGCCGCCGGTCTTCCCTTGGCCGAGGACGCGGTGGCCGATATCGACATCTCGCCGTTTGCCAACAGTGCTATGGACGGATATGCCGTGCGCTCGGCGGACTTGGCTCAGGCGTCTGGCGAGGCGCCGGTGACGCTCGACGTTATCGGACACGAGGCCGCGGGCCATGTGTTTGAGGGCGCTCTTGGCCCGGGCGAGACGGTCCGCATCATGACGGGCGCGCCGGTACCCGAAGGTGCCGATGCCGTGGTGAAATACGAGATCGTCGAGGTGCTTGACGGCGATGGCAACGAGGGCTCGCACGTGAGCTTCTCGGCGCCGGCAAAGGTGGGGGAGAACGTTCGCTCTGCCGCCGAGGAGGCCCATGCCGGCGATATCGTGATGCGCGCCGGCGAGGTTGTGGCTCCGGCCGGCGCCGGCTTGCTGGCAAGCGCCGGATACGCGAGCGTGAAGGTCCATGCCGCTCCGCGCGTGGGCATTATCTCGCTGGGCACGGAGCTGGTCGCGCCGAGTGAGCTGCCGGCGCGCGGGCAGATTCGCGACTCCAACTCGTCGGCGCTGATGGCCGAGGCGCTCGATGCCGGCGCCGAGCCCGTGTTCTACGGTATTGCGCCCGACGATGAGCGGGCGATTGGCGAGCTGGTGCATCGCGCCACGCGAGAGTGCGATTTTGTCATTACGAGCGGCGGCGCCTCGGCGGGCGATTACGACTACGTGACGGCGCTCGTCCGGCGCGAGGGCGTGGTGCTGTTCGATCGCATCTCGATGCGTCCGGGCAAGGCCATCACGTTTGGCTTGCTCGGGGGCAAGCCCTACCTAGGGCTTTCAGGCAATCCGGCCGCGGCGTATGTGGGCTTTGAGATGCTTGCCCGTCCGGCGATTCGCAAGATGCGCGGCTTTGCCGAGGGCGTGCGTCCCGTGCAGCAGGCGACGCTCACGCACGGCGTGAAAAAGCGCCAGGACCGACGCTTCTTCGATCGCGCCACGGTTTTGCGCGACCCCGAGACCGGTGAGCTGTTGGTGACCGAGGCCAAGACGCAGAATTCGGCGCTGCTCGGCACGATGCAGCGGTCCAACTGCCTGCTGCGTATTGACGAAGGACCGTGCGAGCTCAAGGCGGGCGACGTCGTGGATGTCGTGCGTGTCGACCTGCCCGAGGGCACGGTGTTGTAGGAGGAAGACTATGGAGTTGAAGATTTCGATCGTGACGTGCTCGGATACGCGCGATCTTGCCCAGGACGAGGCTGGAGCCGCACTCGAGGAACTTATCGAGGCGCAGGGCTGGACGGTCGTCTCACATGTGGTCGTGCGCGACGACGCCAGCGAGATCGGTGATGCCATTGTGGAAGCTGCCGATGAGTGCCACGCCAATGTCGTGCTCACCTGTGGCGGCACGGGACTTTCGATGCGCGACGTGACGCCCGAGGCGACGCGTGCCGTCTGCGACCGCGATGTGC
>USMH01000271.1 GCA_900555745.1 uncultured Collinsella sp. | reverse complement strand
GGTGTAGCCATGCGGCGAGCAGGGCTCGTCGTGACGAACCTCATAGAGCGACGGCACGTAGTTGCCGGCAATGGATGCAAGCTGCTCAACAATCTGCGCGCGCGGGACCCCTTCGTCACGCAGGCGGCGATGCAGCTGGCAGGTTTCGAGCAGCGATTCCTCGCCCTCACCGATGAGGATGGCATCGAAGAAGGCCGCGTACGGCTCGGGGTTGTACACCGAGGGACCACCGGCGATGATAATGGGGTCGTCCTCGGTGCGGTCGGCCGCTAACAGCGGAATGCCAGCGAGGTCGAGAGCCTCGAGGAAGTTCGTCACCGCCATCTCGTGCGGCACATGCAGGCCGACGATATCAAACGAAGCGACCGGCGCTGCACCCTCGAGCGAGAGCAGCGGAATACCCGCCTCGCGCATGGCGTCACCCATATCGGGCCACGGCACATAGCCACGCTCGCAAGAGATGCCCTCGGCCTGGTTAAGAATGTTGTAGAGGATGGCGATGCCCTGGTTGGGCAGACCAACCTCGTACACATCCGGGTAGATCAGGCAGCAACGGTAGTCGGCATCGGCCTTAGAAAGCGTGCCCCACTCGTGATCGATATAGCGGCTCGGCTTCTCGACCTTGGCGAGCAACGGCTCAATTAAATGAAAACAGTCTTGGTATGCAACGCGCAACGGAAAACCCCTAAGCAGCGAGATCTGATGCGTCCTGATAGGACGCCATAGGACGGGTAGCGCCCGCGACCGTGGTCACCAGATCGCGAACGCGGGAGAACGTGGCAGTGACCACCTCGTTGGCGCGGCTGTAGTCGACATCGCGCTCGTAGAGCGAAACGAGCGCACGGCCCATGCCATAGGTGCCCGCGGCAGCAGTGAGCGCCTTGACGGCAAACCCAATATGAGGCGTCTGCTTGACGAGCGCGCGGGTGACCGCGCGGATCACAAGACCGCCGGCAAGCACGCCCGCGACCTCGTAGCCGCGCTCAGGCTTAATGCCGCGTCCAAAGACGGCAGCGAGCTCAAAGAGCATGCCCACCTGCGCCAGCGCCATAACGGGATAATCGGCGCCCGGCAAAAACACCAGCGCACCGGTCGCCATATTGGTGAGCGCGCACGAGGTGATGATACGATTGGCCGCCGCGATGCGCATGAAGGCAAAGTTCGCCGCAAAAGCCGTTTCCTTGTCGGTGCGATCGAGAATCCAGCGGGCAAGCGTCTCGAGCAGATACGTCTTATCGGTTGCCGCTACCACGCCGAGCATGGGCGTGGACTCCTCGATAAACGGCACCTCCACAGCAGACTCGGCAAGCACGCACACGGGCGCGCCGGCGATCACGAGCTCCTGCACGGCACTCTCCAAGCGGTCGGAACCACACGAGAGCACCAGCACCACATCGGTATCGGTCTTTGGAGCAATTCGCTCCTCCCCCAGACGCTCGACGCGCACAATACCCGAGGTCGTCTGCGGCACAAAGGCGTCACGCACCGTCTCGGCAAGAAAGCGCGAGGCGGACGAATCCAGATAGACCGAGACGCGCACCGGCGTATCGGAATCCTTCTTAACGGACGCGCCCATCTTAAAAGCGCGGGTCAGCTTATCTACGGGAATTTTCATAGCAAACCCCTCCAGCGGTTACGCGGCGCCCGAACGATGCCGCCATATGGATTGTACGATACCCACCGTCAGCAGCTGAATCATCATCGAAGACGAACCAAAGCTAATAAACGGTAGCGGAATACCGGTAATCGGCATCATGCCGATGCACATGCCGATGTTCTCGAAGGTCTGGAATGCCCACATGCCGACGATACCTACGCACGACAGACGCAGGAACAGCGACTCACACTTAAAGGCGACGCGAATCGTCGAAAAGATCAACAGCACGTAGAGGCACAGGAGAAAAAAGGAGCCGCAGAAGCCAAAGGTCTCGGACAAAAAGGCGAAGACGAAATCGGTATGGAACTCGGGCAGAAAGCCGCCGGCAGACTGCGTCGCATGGCCCAAACCCTTACCAAAGAAGCCGCCCGAGCCAACAGCGATAAGCGACTGCTGCAGGTTGTAGGCATCGTCCGAATCGGCATTATCGGGGTCGATAAAGACC
>USMH01000270.1 GCA_900555745.1 uncultured Collinsella sp. | reverse complement strand
GTAGGAGAGCATGGCCACGTGCGGCTCAACGTTGCCCATGAAGGTGGACCAGGAGTGGGCCGAGGCGATGGCGATCTCGGAGAGTTCGTCGGAGGACGGGTTGATGTTGAGGCCGCAGTCGGCGAAGATCAGCGTGCCGTCGGTGCCGAACTGCGGGGTGTCGGTGCACATCACGAAGAAGGCCGAGACCAGCTTGGTGCCCGGGGCGGTCTTGAGGATCTGAAGCGCGGGGCGCAGGGTGTCGGCGGTGGAGTGGCAGGCGCCGGAGACCAGGCCGTCGGCATCGCCCATCTTGACCATCATGGTGCCAAAGTAGGTGGCGTCCATCACCTGGGCACGAGCCTGCTCGATGGTAACGCCCTTCTTGGCGCGGAGCTCGGCAAACTTCTGTGCGTACTCCTCGTGCTTCTCGGCATTGCGCGGGTCGATGACGGTAGCGCCGGGAACGTTGATCTCGTCGGGGTTGCCCAGGATGACGATCTTTGCCAGGCCCTCCTCGATGATTTTGGTGGCCGCGACGATAGTGCGCGGATCCTCGCCCTCGGGCAGGACGATCGTCTTAAGGTCGGCCTTGGCGGCAGACTTCATACGGTTAAGGAAATCGCTCATGTTACTCCTTACAAGCGTTTCGCTAAGCTCCAGGCGCCCGGCTGTTCACGAATAAACCCGCTGCTAGCGGGTTTACCTTTCAATTATGTACGCCGCGGTGCTTGAGCTTTCCTTGTGTGGCAAGCTCATTATAGGACGCATTAGCGCTATAATCGCTCTGATAAATGTGTCTCGAAGAATGTTCGAGAAAAGCCCAGCTAACGAGCCCGTGGCTTTTGACAAGGAGTATCGATGCAGATTACCTCAGGCCTGCCTGAAGGCTTTAACGCCGGCGCGTACGACATGATTGTCGTCGGCGCTGGATATGCCGGTGCCGTTTGCGCCCGCCGTCTTGCCGAGACCATCGGCTATCGTGTTGCCGTTTTGGAGCGCCGTAGCCACATTGCGGGCAATGCCTATGACTGCACTGACGAGGCCGGAATCTTGATCCACGAGTACGGTCCGCATATCTATCACACCTTTAACGAGCGCGTTCACAATTTCCTGTCGCGCTTTACCAAGTGGACGGATTATCAGCACAAGGTGCTCGCCAACATCAACGGTACCCTTATGCCCGTGCCCTTCAACCATGCGAGTCTCAAGCTCGCCTTTGGTGACGAGCGCGGCGAGGAGCTGTATCAGAAGCTCGTGGAGACCTTTGGCAAGGATGTCAAGGTGCCCATTATGGAGCTGCGTAAGAAGAACGACCCCGACTTGGCCGAGGTCGCCGATTACGTCTACGAGAACGTCTTTTTGCATTACACCATGAAGCAGTGGGGCCAGACGCCCGATCAGATCGATCCCTCGATCACCGGCCGCGTTCCCGTCTTTGTGGGCGATGATGACCGCTACTTCCCGCAAGCTCCCTTCCAGGGCATGCCGCAGGACGGCTATACCGCACTGTTCGAGCACATGCTCGACCACGATCTGATTGATGTGTTCTGCGACGTGGATGCCCGCGACCTCTTCGAGATTGACGAGACCACCGTCAAGATCGACGGCAAGGTCTATGGCGGCGAGATCGTCTACACCGGTCCGCTCGACGAGCTGTTCAATCTCGACCTGGGCGCCCTGCCGTACCGTACGCTCGACATGAAGTTCGAGACGCTCGATATGGATCAGTTCCAGCCCGTGGGCACCGTCAACTACACCACGAGCGAGGATTACACGCGCATCACCGAGTTCAAGAATATGACTGGCCAGGTCCTGCCCGGCAAGACCACCATCATGAAGGAATACTCCAAGGCCTATACGCCCGGCTCGGGTGAGACGCCGTACTACGCCATTCTTGAGCCCGAGAACCGTGAGCTCTATGAGCGCTATCTTGAGCGCGTCCAGAACCTGACGAACTTCCACCCGGTGGGTCGTCTGGCCGAGTATCGTTACTACGATATGGACGCTGTGACCAATTCCGCCCTCGATCTTTCGGATGAGATTATCGCCTGCCATGCATAAAGTCATAACATTCGGTATTCCCTCGTATAACGCCGCCAAGGACATGGACCATTGCATCACCTC
>USMH01000269.1 GCA_900555745.1 uncultured Collinsella sp. | reverse complement strand
GGCTCGTGCTCGGAGATCAGCTCGGCGCGGGCCGTGTAACGAGGGCTCATCTCGACCTGATGGTTCCACAGGTTGATGAGCTCGGCAGACGGCTTGCTGTAGGTGGCTTCGAGCGTGAGATTGCGGCCGATGCGGCGGCACTTGTCCTCGAGTTTGAGCACCATGTGAGTGAAGTACTTGGCGGCGACTTCGCGGCTCACCTTGGCGGTGACGTTGGGGTTGCCGTCACGGTCGGAACCGATCCAGCTGCCGGGATGGAAGAACGCCGGGCACAGCGGCGGCACGGTACCGGCCTTATCACCCAGCACCCAGTCGTCAAAACGACGATAGATGACGGGGATAACGTCGAACAGCGTGTTATCGAAGATGTCGATGATGGTATCGGCTTCCTCGACCGGCGTGGGCTTCTTGAGCGCGATGGGGCTCGTACGCACCAGGGCGTCGATCTCCTGCAGCATATGGCGCTCGTTCTCCACCAGGTCGGAGCCGCCCAGACGCGGACGCTCCTCCAGCAGGTTGGAGATACGGCGAATCTTGCCCTCGACGGCCTTACGACGGGCCTCGGTGGGATGTGCGGTGAAGACAGGGTGGAACTCGAGCTTGTCGAGCAGCTCGTTGGCGCCCTCGACACCCATCTCGTTTACCAACTGGTGATAGGCGACGGTGAGTTCGTTGGCGGGATCGACCTCGGTATCGGTCGATGCGCCGGCCTCGCGCTCACGCAGCTGCGCGACACGGTAGTTCTCCTCCGACAGGTTAGCCAGATGGAAGAAGCTCGTAAAGGCGCGGACGATAACCTGCTGTTTATCGAGCGGCAGGCTGTCGATCAGATCAACGACCTCACGAAACGCCACGGCGGTGGGCTCGTCGGCAGTGGGCACGCCCTGCTCGTCGACGGACTCGTCGGCAGCGCGGGTGCCGGGGTTTCCGGCGTTGGCCACAATCTCGGCTATCAAAATCTTGTCGAACAGGTCCGCGATCTCGGGATCATACTCGCTAAGCACACGGCGCTCCAGGCGCAAGAACAGCGCCAGATTGTCGCGCAGCTCCTCGGGGATCTCGATCTCGGCGAGACGCTCCTTGGATTCGGCATTCGAGCCGATTCGGTTAACGAGGCGGTTGACCACGGCAGCGACGCGCGCCGCGGCTTCGGGTACAGACTGGTTGCTTAGGTTCTCAGCCACGTTTCCTCCCATTCCTCCTTCTATGCACGTAACATGCGGTATTTATTATAGGCACTCGGCAAAAACTTTCGAAGCTGATTGCGCTTTACCACACAAAAGTATTTTCTGCATTGCAAGGCTTTTTGCCCCAAATGGTCGTATTTCTCGGTGGACGGCATACACAAACGGGGGCATTCCGCATAAAAGCGAAACACCCCCGTAACAATTACTCTCCATGAGCAGGGCACGTTGGCAGGCCCGCAGCTCAAAAAGATGCGCTACAGGCGCTCGCGAACCGCCTCGACAACGTTGGCCAAATCGACCAGTACCTCGTCATGGCTCTCCATGTCGCGCACCTTGACCTTGCCAGCGGCAAGCTCGTCGCCGCCCAGGACCAAAATGAGCTTAGCGCCCACCTTGTCGGCCTGCTTAAACTGGGCCTTGAGCGAACGGCCCTGATAGTCGGCCTCGGTCACGATACCTGCGGCGCGAAGCTCCTGCGTGATGGCAAAGACGTTCTGGCGCAGCTCCTTGCCGGCGTTGGCGACATAGACGCACGGGGCCTCATCGGCACCCAAATCGTTGCCAAAGGCCTGCAGGGCCAGCAGGGCGCGCTCAAAACCAACGGCAAAGCCGACGCCCGCCGTGGGCTTGCCACCCTCGAGCTCGACCAGGCCGTCATAGCGGCCGCCGCCACCGATGGAGCCGACGCCGGCGCCAGGGGCCTCGACCTCAAAGACAGTACGGGTGTAGTAGTCCAGGCCGCGCACCAAGGTGGGATCCTCGACATACTCGATACCGGCGGCATCCAGATAGCGCTTGACCTGCTCGTAGTGCTCGCGGCACTCGTCGCACAGGTTGTCACCCATCAGCGGAGCCTCGGCCATGATCTCGCGGCAGTGGTCGTTCTTGCAGTCGAAGGCGCGCAGCGGGTTAAGCTCGGCGCGCTCGCGGCACTC
>USMH01000268.1 GCA_900555745.1 uncultured Collinsella sp. | reverse complement strand
CCTGCGCAAGACGAAGGCCACATTAAGTGGCCTTCTTTGCGTGCGGAACTCGCGACAAACCAAAACCATCTCGCCAGCCCAGCGACCATGGGGTCCCAAGGTTTTCAAAAAAGCGGTCGGCGCGCAGTGCGCCGACCGCCGATATATGGGGTCTGATATTTTCTAACAGTTAGGGCCTCTTACTCGTCGAGGAGATCTTCCGGCATGTCGTTGCCGTCGCCTAGATCGACAGGGGTTTCTTCGGGGGCGGAGCCGTTTTCTGTGGCTTCGCCTTCGGGCTTCTCTTTGGCGGCCGTCATGCGGGCTACGGCGCAGATGCGGTCGTTGTCGTCGACAGTCATCATCTTGACGCCCTGAGTGGCGCGACCGGTTTGGCTGATCTCGTCGGTCTTGACGCGAATGACCGTCGCGCCCTCCGTCACGATGAACAGCTCATGCTGCGGGCCCACCGTCTTCATGGCTGCGAGGTTACCCTTGCGCTCGGTCATCTGGATGGTGTAGACACCCTGACCGCCGCGGTTCTGCTCCGGGTAATCCGAGACCGGCGTGCGCTTGCCGTAGCCGCGCTCGGTAATGACGAACAGGTCGCCGTTACCGTTGGTAATCTCCATACCAAGAACGCTCACGCCTTCCTTCATGCTAATGCCACGGACGCCGCTGGTATCGCGACCGGTGGCGCGCACCTGGTCCTCGGGGAACATAATCGCCTTGCCCGCGGTGGTTGCCATGATGATCTTGTCACCCTCGCGCACGCGACGTACAGCGAGCAGCGCGTCGTCGTCCCTCAGGTTGATGGCGATCAGGCCGTCGCGGCGGCTGCGGTCGTAGGCGCTCATCACGGTCTTCTTGACCATGCCGCTCTTGGTGGCAAACATCAGGTACTCGTCGGCGGGGAACTCGCGGCAGCTGATGACGCTCGCGATCTTCTCGCCCTCCTCGAAGGGCAGCAAGTTGACGATCGCGGTGCCGCGCGCCTGGCGCGTGCCAACCGGCAGCTCGTGCACCTTCAGGCGGTAGACCTTGCCCTTGCTCGAGAAGAACAGCACGTACTCGTGCGTGGATGCGATGAACATCTCGTCGATGACGTCGTCCTCTTTAAGGTTGACGCCCGACACGCCCTTGCCGCCGCGCTTCTGGGCGCGGTAGGCAGCCACCGGGATGCGCTTCACGTAGCCGGTGTGGGTGATGGTCACGACCATGTCCTCGTCGGCAATCAGATCTTCGACGTCCAGGTCCTTCTCGACATGGCTGATCTCGGTGCGGCGCTTGTCGCCGAACTTCTTGGAGATCTCGCGCATCTCTTCCTTGATGACACCCAGGATTTTCTCCTCGTGCGCCAACAAGTCCTCGTAGTAGGCGATGGCGCGGCGCAAGCCGTCCAGCTCTTCCTGGATCTTGTCGCGCTCCAGGCCGGTCAGGCGGCGCAGCTTCATCTCGAGGATGGCCGTGGTCTGCTCGGGCGTAAAGCCAAAGCGCTCGACCAGGCGACTGCTGGCCTCAGAGTCGGTCTGCGAGGAGCGGATGATGCTGATGACCTCGTCGATATGGTCGAGAGCCATCAGGTAGCCCTCGAGGATATGGGCACGCGCCTGGGCCTTCTTGAGATCAAAGCGGGTGCGGCGGGTGACGACGTCGACCTGGTGGTCGATGTAGTGCTGCAGCATCTCGCGCAGGCTCAGGCATTTGGGAACGCCGTTGACAAGCGCCAGGTTGTTGGCACCAAAGGTCGTCTGCAGCGAGGTGTACTTGTACAGGTTGTTGAGCACGACCTGCGGGATGACGCCCTTCTTGAGTTCGATGACCAGACGGATACCCTTCTGGTTGGACTCATCGCGCATATCCGAGATACCCTCGATGCGCTTGTCGTTGACGAGCTGGGCGATCTTCTCCTGCAGGGTGCCCTTGTTGACCATGTAGGGAATCTCGGTAAAGACCAGGCGGCTGCGGCCGGTCTTGGTGGACTCCACATGAGCCTTGGCGCGCACGGTGATGGAGCCGCGGCCGGTCTCGTAGCTCTGCTTAATGCCGGCACTGCCCATGATGATGGCACCGGTGGGGAAGTCCGGACCGGGCATGATCTGCATGAGCTCGTCGACGGTGGCGTCGGGGTTGTCGATCAGGTAGCACGTG
>USMH01000267.1 GCA_900555745.1 uncultured Collinsella sp. | reverse complement strand
GACATGTCCATGAGGGTATAATTTGCACCGTATGTCTGCACAACGCCTGTGCGCGTACGGTTTTACTCGGGCTACCGTCCATTTCCGTGGAGGCACGGTTCGGCGGCCCTAACAAGAGAGGGGTTCTATGTATAAGATCCTGGAGAAGACGCAGTTCTCGGAGAAGGTGTTCAAGTTCCGCATCGAGGCGCCTGCAATCGCCAAGCATGCGCACGCTGGACAGTTCCTCATGGTTCGCGCCAACGAGACGGGCGAGCGTGTCCCGTTTACCCTGGCCGGCTGGAACGGTGACGAGGGCTGGGTCGAGTTCATCTTCATGGTGATCGGCAAGACCACCGAGATGCTGTCCACCTACGAGGCCGGCGAGTCGCTGCGCGACGTCGTGGGCCCGCTGGGCGTTCCCACCGAGATGGCCGAGGGCCCCTGCGCCGTCATTGGCGGCGGCGTCGGCCTGGCAATTGCCTTCCCGGTCGCCAAGCACCTGGTCGAGACCGGCCACGAGGTGCACGCCATCATGGGCGCCCGCACCAAGGACCTCCTGCTCATGGAGGACCAGTTCCGCGAGCTCCTCGACGAGGACCACATCCACATCACTACCGATGACGGTTCCTACGGCGAGCAGGGCGTTGTCACCGCTCCGCTGGAGCGCCTGCTGCAGGACAAGGCCGTGAGCCAGGTCTTCTGCGTCGGCCCCGTTCCGATGATGAAGTTCTCGACCCTCACCGCCCAGAAGTACGACACCCCCATCACCGCGTCGCTCAACCCCATCATGGTTGACGGCACCGGCATGTGCGGCTGCTGCCGCGTCGAGGTGGGCGGCGTGACCAAGTTCGCTTGCGTCGACGGCCCCGACTTCGATGCCACCCTGGTCGACTGGGATGACCTTCGTGCCCGCCAGGCCGCTTACCGTTCCGAAGAGGGCGAGTCCCTCAAGGCCTATGAGGAAAAGAGCTGCGCATGCCACTAGTTAACGGTCGTTTCGTTGCCGATATGAAGTCGCCCCGCACCCCCGATAACGAGGAGCCGGCTGCCGAGCGCGCCTGCGACTTCCGCCCCGTCGACAAGGGCTTCACCGAGGAGATGGCGCTGGCCGAGGCCGAGCGCTGCCTCAACTGCAAGAAGCCGTTCTGTGTTGAGGGCTGCCCCGTCAACATCAACATCCCCCGCTTTATCGAGCAGATCCGCGAGAAGGACTTCGGCGGCGCTCTCGATACCATCCGCGAGGACTCCATGCTTCCCGCCATCTGCGGCCGTGTCTGCCCGCAGGAGAACCAGTGCGAGGGCAAGTGCATCCGTGGTAAGAAATCCGAGCCCGTGGCCATCGGCCAGCTCGAGCGCTTCCTGGGTGACCGCCCCGAGCTCGCCTCCACGCCCAAGATGGCCCCCAAGAACGGCAAGAAGGTCGCCGTCGTCGGCTCTGGCCCGTCCGGCATCACCTGCGCCGGCGAGCTCGCCCGCAACGGCTTTGACGTCACCGTCTTTGAGGCCTTCTTCACCGGCGGCGGCGTGCTGGTCTACGGCATCCCCGAGTTCCGTCTGCCCAAGGCAGTCGTCAAGCGCGAGATTGACGGCCTGGAGGACATGGGCGTCAAGTTTGAGTACAACTCCGTCGTGGGCAACATGGCCACGGCCGAGGAGCTGTTCGAGCAGGGCTTCGACGCCATCTACGTGGCGACCGGCGCTGGCCTGCCCAAGTTCCTCAACGTCCCCGGCGAGAACCTGCCCAACGTCTTCTTCGCAAACGAGTACCTCACCCGCGTGAACCTGATGAAGGCCAACAAGTTCCCCGAGTACGACACCCCCACCAAGCACGGCAAGAACGTCGTCGTCTTTGGTGGCGGCAACGTGGCTATGGACGCCGTCCGTACCGCCAAGCGCCTGGGCGCCGAGCACGCCATCATCGCCTATCGTCGTACCGAGGACGAGATGCCCTGCCGTCGCGCCGAGCTGCACCATGCCAAGGCCGAGGGCGTCGAGGTTCTGCCGCTCGTTTCCCCGCTCGAGTTTGTCGCTGGCGAGGACGGCTCCGTGTGCGCCGTCAAGGTCCAGAAGATGGAGCTCGGCGAGCCCGACGAGTCCGGCCGTCGTCGCCCGGTGCCCATCGAGGGCGCCATCGAGGAGATTCCCTGCGA
>USMH01000266.1 GCA_900555745.1 uncultured Collinsella sp. | reverse complement strand
GGATGGCTATGGACGACCTTTTTTCTGCTTCGACGCGTGAGCGTTCCTTTCAGAATGCGCCGCTTGCGGTGCGCATGCGCCCCAATTCGCTCGACGAGTACGTGGGCCAGCAAAAGGCCGTCGGTAAGGGCTCATGGTTGCGTGCCGCGATCGAGCACGACGTGCTTTCGAGCGTGATTCTGTACGGGCCGGCCGGTACGGGTAAGACGACGCTGGCCCACATTATCGCCAACCATACCAAGAGCGAGTTTGTCGAGGTCAGCGCCGTGACGGGTACCGTAAAGGATCTTCGCCGCGTGATTGACGAGGCCAAGACGCGCCTGAATACCTACGACCGCCGCACCATTCTTTTCATCGATGAGATTCACCGCTTCTCCAAGTCGCAGCAGGATGCCCTGCTGCATGCAGTTGAGAACCGTACCGTCATAATGATTGGCGCCACGACGGAGAATCCGTACTTCGAGGTCAACTCGGCGTTGCTCTCGCGCGGTCGCGTGGTGGAGCTTGAGCATCTTAAAGACGAGGATATAGCCACACTCATCGAGCGTGCGCTCGAGGCTCCGCAGGGTTTGAACGGCAAGTTCTCGGCCGATGAGGATACGGTTAAGACCATCTGTACGCTGGCAGCGGGTGATGCTCGCTCAGCGCTCACGACGCTCGAGCTTGCGAGTGAGATTGCCGTAACGCGTCCCGACACTGAGGGAACGCCAGCGCCTGCGGCGGGGGAGCGCTATCCCATCACTGTTGACGACGTGAAGATTGCCAACCCGCGCCGTGGCTTTTCGTACGACAAAAACGGCGACATGCACTACGACATCATCAGTGCGTTCATCAAGTCCATGCGCGGCAGCGACCCCGATGCCACGATCTATTGGCTCGCGCGCATGATTGATGCGGGGGAGGATCCCAAGTTTATCGCTCGCCGTATTATGATTCACGCTTCTGAGGATGTTGGCAACGCCGACCCGCAGGCGCTTTTGGTGGCGCATGCCGCGTTTAAGTCTGCCGAGGTCATTGGGTATCCCGAGTGCCGCATTAACCTTGCTCAGGCCGCTCTGTATGTGTGCTTGGCGCCTAAATCCAACGCGTGTGAGGCCTCGATCGATGCGGCGCTGGCCGATATCCATTCAAGTGGGCTGCGCGAGGTGCCGAGCTGTCTGCGCGATCGTCACCGTCCCGGCAGCGACGAGTACGGTGTGTATAAGTATCCACATGATTATCCCGAAGGTTGGGTTGATCAGCGCTATTTGCCCGAGGGGCTGGAGCGCGGTGCGTTTTGGCAGCCTGCGGGCCGCGGTTGGGAAGAGTGGCGTGTTGAGCAAAGCGAACGCGACCGTAGCGGCAACGCGCCCAAGTAGGTCATTGGCACCTCGCACATTCCCTTTGGGTATCTTTCCCCTTCTTTGGGGTACCATGAACATCGTCTGTATTTCGATTCCTTCGGGAGGCTTGTATGAGTCCCATTCAAATCGCCCTACTGCTCCTCGCCGTTGCCGGCGTGTGGGCTGTTATCGAGCTCGCGCTCACGCTGCGCAAGACCCGCAATGTCGTTGATTCGCTCGACAAGACGGTGAGCGACCTTAACAACACCATCGCCGAGGCTCAGCCGGTGGTAGCAAAGCTCGATGGCGCTGTCGATGAGCTCACCCCCGCGCTGGCGCAGGTTGAGCCGCTCCTCAAGTCGAGCAAGACTGCCGTCGACGCGCTTACCTCCAATCTCGTAGAGGTCGAAGCTGTGGTTCGCGATATTTCCGAGGTTACGGGTAGCATGGCCGAGGCCAGCAATGCCGTGTCGAGCATGACCGACTCTGCGGCCGGTGCCGTGCAGAAGCTCTTTAACAAGGTGAAGGCCCCCGCGGCCGACGCCGATCGCAAGCTCGCCGCTGCCGCTGCGGAGGACGAGCAGCCGACCGAGCGCGTCCTGATTGGCGAAGCCGGGGACGAGGCCGCTGCTGGTGACGATGATGCACAGAAACCTGCTGCTAAAGCAGCCCAGTATTACACCTACACGCCCGCCGAGACCTCCGAGGAGTCCTGCGATGAGTAGCGAAGCAACTTGCCCCATCACGCTGACTGTTGCCGGGGATCCGCGTCTGGCACGCCTCGTACGTATGACGGCGGCTAATGTCGGTGCGCTGTGCTCCATGTCCGTCGATCG
>USMH01000265.1 GCA_900555745.1 uncultured Collinsella sp. | reverse complement strand
ACTGCTTGATACCGCATACCGAAGTCTCGCACTTTTCCGTGGCAAAGTGCGCTATGGGAGGGCGACGGCGACTTTGGTTTTGCACCTAAAAAATGTCTTTGACCTGCTGATTTTATGGAAACGAAAAAGCCGGGTTCCCCTGTTGGGGAAGCCCGGCAATGCGTGTTGAAACCGTGAAGAGGCGTCTCTCCTAGCGCATAGGAGACGCCACCCCTAGCAATAACTAGCTATTGAGCTTGTTAATGTCGTCGTCGGTGATGGTGGCTTCCTGGCTGGACGATTTGTCCTCTGAGGTTGTACCCTCGCTGCTCGAATCGGAGGATGCGGACTCGCTGGATCCGGTGTCGGTCGACTGCACGTCAGCGCCCGAGACAGTCTTGGTGGTGAGGTCATAGGGCATCGTGCCGTACCAGACGGAGTGGACCGCCTCGAGCGTGCCATCGACCGTGATACCGTCGAGGGCATCGCTCACGGCACGGCATAGCTCATCGTTGGCCGCGAGGCCCGCGACGCCGAGCGTCGAGGGCGTCTCGAGCGCGCCGACGTAAGAGATCTGGCTCATCAGGCGCGCAAGGTAGCCGCCGGCCGTGGAGTCGCAAATCACGTAGTCGATCTCGCCGGACTCGAGCGCCTCAAAGCACTCGTTGATGTTGGAGAAGGTCTTTTGGTTGGCCGTGATGCTCTGCTTGGCGAGCGCTTCCTGCGAGGCCGAGGAGGTCTGAACGCCCAGGGTAGCGGTGTTAAGCGTTTCGGTGGAAACGCTCAGCGACTCGCCGTCGCTCGTCTTCCCAAACACTGCCGCAGCGTCGTACAGGCACGTACCAAGCGTGCTGATGTCACCATCCGTGGAATTGATGTCACCAATGAAGATGTCGGCCTTTTTGTCGCCAAGCGCGGAATCGGCAGAAGATGCATCGACGAAGGCAACCTTAAGGCCCATGCGGCTTGCAAGGGCGCGGGCAGCGTCGACCGCGTAGCCCGTGAGGTTGCCATCGGTGCCCTGCATGGCCTGCGGGGCATCGGAGGTATCGATGGCAACCGTCAGGGTGCCGGGAGTGACCAGGGCATCGTCCGACACCGTAGGGGTAACGGTCTCGCGCTCGATCTGGTCAATCGTGGGCGTCGTGAACGTGGACAGCGGATTGAACGCGCATCCGCTCAAGCCCAATACGGCAATGACCGCCGCGGTCCCAGCGCCTAACCGAGCCGCGTGCATCAAGCTGCCCCTCACCATGTCCACTACCCTGCCTTCTGTGTCGTATACAATCCGTGCGTTGCGCGGAATAACGGGTTGTTCCCACCAGCTGACCTGGTATTTGACCCCACACTTGCGCACCGGGGTGTTTGCTCGGGAGGCCGTAGCCACCTTCACGACTGGCCCGCTCGCCCGCGAGGCGGTATTGCCCCAAAGAAAGTAGAACGGACGGTGCGGCTTACATCTAGGACGCGCCATGATCGCGCCGCGCGCACGCGGTCGCTTACGTGGATCCCTTTGACCGCGTCTGTCTTGGACTAGGATGGACATTTCGTCCGTCCGCAACCACAGCCTGGCAGGAACGTAGCGCATTATAGCTAAGTTCAAGCTAAAGTTTAAGGTTAGGGACGTCATTCGCACCGTGAGCACAGATTTTGCAGGTCGGAGCGGACTATTCGTGCCCCCATGAAGCCCGGAGCTCCCCTACGGGGAGCTCCGGGGCACCCGTCTCAGGGTGCGGTGGCCAAAAAATAGCAAATATGAGTACTGTTACCAATTTAGTAGCAGACAATTTTGGCCTCTCGGACAGATTATGCGCTCAGTGTCGCCAACCTGATGCTTAGTTATTCTACATTTGTTTATTATCTTCTTACTTTACGACGCCTCCGAGTCCTAAATTCCTTGATTTTGCTGTTACTGATTTAGTGACAGTACTCATATTTGCCATATTTTGGCCAGAGCATATGATTAACCCCCTATTTTCGACGCGAATTAGACCGGCTTAAGCCCAAAACACGCCCGCAGCGTGTTAAGCAACGCCTCTTGCTTCTTCCTGCGGGCATCGACACGATTCCGGTACCGCTTTCGCATACGCTGGTGGATGCGCCATGCGAGCGCTTCCATCGCTTGCATGTCGCAGAGCATTTCGTTGTTGACCGTCGCGACCTCGATTCCCATAGTAATC
>USMH01000264.1 GCA_900555745.1 uncultured Collinsella sp. | reverse complement strand
GTCCGTATTGCCCTTGGTTGTCTTGGTCACTTCATCAAAGGGGACGCCATTAATCTGAGCGCTGACAAACGTATCGACCTGCATAAAGTCGCCCAGCTCATCACTAAAGGTGATGTAGCCGGACTTGCTCTCGTCGTAACCATCCTCGATCTGAGTGGGAGAACCCTTGCCCGAGGTGATAGAGCTCGAGATATCATCAAACACCTTCTTGAGCTCATCGGCATTCGACGCGGCCTTGTAGAAGTCGGAATTCTCGGTGCGTTGACCAAGCTCATTGGGTTTGTAGGACGTGGCGTTTGGATAGTTGCTCGACACGGCGTGCATGAACCTGTTTTCTTTGCTTGCCTTGCTAATGGCCTGATCCGGGTTCGCACCGCTAAAGATGCCGATGGTGTAGATGGTGGCGCCTTTATCTTTCATGGTCTTGGCGGCATTAACGGCATCATTAGCGACATCGGACTCAAAACCATTAGAACTTGTAGGAGAGCCGTCGGTAAAGAACACGACGACCTTCTGGGCATCCGTGCGGCCCGACATGTCGCGAGCAAGCTCAAGGCCGTAATCAGCCTGCGTAGCGCCGGCAGGTTCGATGAAGCCGACCGTATTCTTAAGTTCCGTCGCAGCGCTATCGACACACGGCGTCAAGCCCTTCATAACCTGCGAATAGTTGTGCGTGTATCCCTGACGATCGCGATACGTATCGTTGCCGATTGTATTATTCCTCTTATTGCCCGCGAACTTAACGATGGCAACCTGATGCCGTTTGTTCTTATCATTGATGCTCTTGTTTTGCTCGGCAATGGTATCGATAAAACTGTTCGCGGCGAACTTGAGTGCATTGATGCGCGTAGTGGACCTTTCGCCCATATCGTCACTCATCGAACCGGAGGCATCGAGCACGAGAACGATATCGAGCGGTTTAGTGACCAGCGACGTTGTATCAGAGGTCGAAGAGATCGTGGAAAGCGTCGTCACAAAGTCAGACTTTTCGTCCTCTGCGGGCTCGACCGTCTTGTCTGTCCAGATCCGGCCCACATAACGTGTCGTCTGGTCCTGCTCGCCGCCCGACGCCCAGTATTGCCAACGGCTGGTGGTGTCAGGATCGACTGTCTTTGTCGCTGTCGGTCCGTCCATTCCTGTGCTGGACCTGGCGTTGGCCTCGGGCAGCATGGCAAATGCTGCAGCCGGCAACACCAGCACTACGGCCAGTATCACCGCCAAGAGACCCCTCGTGTGCCTACTCATCGCGTCTCCCTTCTCGCGGTCTCAGACCTTGCATCAGCCTAAAGTTACGGAATGAGACACAATTAGGACAGGTGACACATGTTCCAGATTAGGTTTTAAGCGTGAGACAAATGTCTCACCAAAGTTGAGACACGAGGGTTTTCGCAGGAAAACGGGTGCGACCCAAGATTGACGGGATAAAAGGGCCCGTTTCCCCCATCCCCAAGGGAGCAGTCGATGGCAGTCGCCACGAAACTGGCCCATCTACTATGTTTAACCCAATGCCCCCGACCATAGCCGCTTTTCATGCAAAATCGCAGGCGTTCTACCTGCGATTTTTATTTCGCATTACTTGCCATGGTTGAGGGCAGCGGCTTAAACGTAGTAGATGGGCCCATTTCGTGGCAGACGGGTCACGTGGCAGCCCTCGCAACGCCAAAATGATCCGTTTTCCTCCGTCCCCGGGGGATCAAAGGCTGTTACGGATATGGTGCCATTTCAAAACTGTGCCGGTTTACTACGATAAAAACGAGGTCACCAATCACGCGTGACTTTTTCGCAAAATTGTAAGCCGTCTACCTGCGATTTTTGTTTTGCCAAATGCGGTGTGGTTGGGGGTAGGCGATTTATCGTAGTAATCCGGCATAGTTTTGTTCGCGGAGGCTTAGCCGCACGTTCACGCGCGGGGCCGGTGGGGCAATTATGCCCCCACCGGCCCCTATTCCAGTTCTATTCCAGCGTTATTCCGGCTTGATTTCTACCGTGGGAGCCTTATCCGCCGCAACTGGAGTACGGACGGTGTCCATAGTCAGGCAGTGCTTGGGACAGCTCTCGATGCACTCGCCGCACACCACACAGGCATACGGGTCGATCGACCACGTTCCGCCCTTGCGATCGACCGCGAGCGCGCCCGCCGGGCAGCGACGCGCGCACATGCCGCAGCAAATGCACACGTCCAT
>USMH01000263.1 GCA_900555745.1 uncultured Collinsella sp. | reverse complement strand
TCCATCCTCGCAGTATCCGGTTCTCAAGGTGCACGCCTGCGCTGGTTCCCGGTTCCACCGGGCCGCGCGGCAAGGAGATATATTGCCAGACCGGAGGGGCGCCGTGGGCGGGAATCGCGCACTCCATATTTTGTTCACAAATGAATAGGTCCCTCAGTCGCATCACTGAGGTTAAAACTGAAGCATTGGCTTCTGATATTGGCGATGACCAGCTGTTTTATGTGTATTGAGACATCGGTCATCTCTGGAGCGCTACTTTACTCCAAAGGCATCAGTTATTTGTTTCCCATCGGTAAAAGGCGGGTTTTGTTCGCCAAGCGTTCTTATATATAGCTAGATACGGGTTCGAACCCGTGCACCGGCAACAAAAAAGCGACCAACCGGAGTTGGTCGCTTTCTATTCCATGGTGGGCCGTCAGGGGTTCGAACCCTGGACCTTGGGATTAAAAGTCCCCTGCTCTGCCAGCTGAGCTAACGGCCCGCGGGTGGCATTGTACCACGGTCTGGGACTATTCCCAACTCCATTGGCCGTTCTGGAAAATCACAACTTCACGTCCATCAGGCGTAATTCCCGTAATATCGATGTCGTCCGTGCCAATCATAAAATCGACGTGCGTGCTCGAGACGTTAACGCCATGCTCCAGGAGCTCTTCCTTGGACATGTCGTACCCACCCTCGATGCATTCGGGGAAACCGACACCTAGCGCGAGATGGCAGCTAGCGTTCTCGTCATAGAGCGTATCGTAGAACAGAACACCACTTTCGCGGATCGGCGTGTTCTTGGAAATGAGCGCGACCTCTCCCAGGTGAGCAGCGCCCTCGTCAGTATCGATGATACTTGCGAGCGTTGCCTTGCCCACGCGGGCGTCGTAATCCACCACGCGGCCGCCCTCGAACTTAATCCAAAAATCTTCGACCTTATTGCCGTGATGGATGAGCGGCATGGCCGAGTACACGATACCGTCGGCGCGCATGCGATCGGGCGAAGTGAAGACTTCCTCGGTGGGAATGTTGGGGAAGAAGGGGTGCCCATCGGGCGTCTTGCCCTTGCCGCCGGCCCACTCGTGACCTTTCGTCATGCCAATCGTCAGATCGGTTCCATTTGCCGCGGTGTAATGCAGGTAGTCGAAACGATTGTCGTTCAGGAAACGCAGGTTCTTTTCGAATGCGGCGTCATGGAGTTCCCAGTCGCTCTCTGGGTCCTGGCCATCGGCGCGCGCGGTGTGCAGAATCGCATTCCACAGCTTATAGATTGCAACCTCATCGGCGTCTCCCGGGAACACCTCGTGCGCCCAAGCCACGACCGGAGCGCCGGCGATGCACCACGGATTGATGTTGTAATCCAGTCCACGGCGGAAAACTTTGCACTGCGTATTCCTCGCCTTGGATGCCGCGGCCGGCTTGGCTGGATCGATGCCCTTGAGGGCTGCAGGATCCGCACCCTCGATAAAGACAAAGCAGGCACCATCCTGGGCCAAGGAATCCAGCTGTATGCGCTTCCACTCGGGCGTCTGCTCAAAATAGCTTTTCTCGACATGCTCGTACGTGAGCCTCGTCACGGCATCATCGGCCCAAATGACCGTCACGTGGCCGGCGCCGGCAGCATAGGCCTCCGCGACCACCACGCGCGCAAACGGCGCGCACTCGACCGGAGACTGAACGACGACCTCCTGACCGGGCTTGACGTTTACGCCCTTGCGGACGACCAGGCGCGCGTAGTTTTTAATCTTGGGCTCCAGGGCCTTCATGCCCTCCAGAGCCTCTTCGACCGTCAGGGCAGCTCGAATCATGTGCCACTCCATCTATCTATAGAACAGTAAAAAGGCGCGCCGCAAAAACGACGCGCCTTATATCTTAGCGATAAGTATGTATGCAAACGCTACTTCTTCTTGGAGTCCTTCTTGTCCTCCTCGGCAGCTGCGCGCTCGATAAGAGCGTTGAGCTTGTTCTCGGACATGCCCTCGGCCTGCGCGCGGTACATGTTGCGCAAGGGACGAATACGAGCGAAGTCGTAGATAAAGTCACCTAGGATGATGACATAGGACAAAACGATGCCGACCATCTGGACAGGGCTGGACACCATGCCAGCGGGAGCGAAGTACAGCGAGGCCCAAATTGCCACGACGAGCATCATGCCAATGGCGAGCACAATCCACCAGATGCGACGGCGCTTGGTGTAGTCCTCGTCCTGCTTGA
>USMH01000262.1 GCA_900555745.1 uncultured Collinsella sp. | reverse complement strand
GCTTCCACATGGTCGAGATGGAGTTCCGTCAGCACTCCGTGGTGCACGCCCGCGCCCTCAAGGATATCCACGAGAACGGTATCCATGGCGATCTGCAGCCTATGACGCGCGAGGTCATCGATACCTTCCGTGCTATCGGCTCCATCCAAAAGCGCTACGGCAAGAAGATGGCGCACCGCTACATCATCTCGTTCACTAAGAGCGCCCAGCATGTGGCCGACGTCTTTGAGCTGGCTCACCTGTCCTTCGCACACGAGGAGGATGTCCCCGAGCTCGACGTGATCCCGCTGTTCGAGCAGCTCGAGGACCTCGAGGGCTGCGTCGACGTGCTCGACCAGATGCTCACGCTGCCCGTGGTGCAGAAGCGCCTTGCCCAGACCAACCGCCGCATGGAGGTCATGCTGGGCTACTCCGACTCCTCCAAGGATGCCGGTCCTACCACGGCCATGCTCGCGCTGCACTCCGCGCAGGAGCGCATCGCCAAGTGGGCAGAGAAGAATGACATCGACCTGGTGCTCATGCACGGTCGCGGCGGTGCCGTGGGCCGTGGCGGCGGTCCGGCCAACAAGGCCGTGCTGGCGCAGCCCAAGGGTTCGGTCAACTGCTTCTTTAAGCTTACCGAGCAGGGCGAGGTCATCTTTGCCCGTTACGGCAACCGCACGCTGGCTCAGCGCCATGTTGAGTCCGTTGCCGCCGCAACGCTTTTGCAGTCGGCCCCGAGTGTCGAGAAGACCAACACCGAGACCACGCAGAAGTTCTGGGATATGGCCGAGAAGCTCAACGCCGCAAGCCACGAGCGCTATCTGGACCTGCTGAACACCGAGGACTTTACACCATGGTTCTCGACCGTGACGCCGCTGACCGAGGTCGGTCTGCTGCCGATCGGCTCGCGTCCCGCTAAGCGCGGCCTGGGCGCCAAGTCGCTCGATGACCTGCGTACCATTCCGTGGATCTTCAGCTGGAGCCAGGCGCGCATTAACCTGGCCGCTTGGTACGGCCTGGGCACCGCCTGCGAGCAGCTGGGCGATCTTGACCAGCTCAAGGCTGCCTACCAGGAGTGGCCATTCTTCCGCACCTTTATCGACAACATCGAGATGTCGATTGCTAAGACCGATCAGCGCATCGCCAAGATGTATCTGCATCTGGGCGACCGCGATGATCTGTCCAAGAAGGTCTTTACCGAGATGCAGCTCACCCGTAAGTGGGTCCTTGCCATCGTCGGTGATGAGTGGCCGCTGCAGCGCCGCCGCGTGCTCGGCTGTGCTGTTCGCGTGCGTAACCCCTACGTCGACGCCCTGTCCATCGCCCAGGTCCGCGCCCTTCGCGAGGTGCGTATGAACCAGGACGAGATGGCCGAGGAGAAGAAGGCCGAGTACATGAGCCTGATTCTTTCGACTGTGACCGGCGTCTCGGCAGGATTGCAGAACACGGGGTAATCGATAGCCCTGTAGTCGTCCGGGCCCGCCATCAGTTTACTTTTAGGCACGTCCTCGGACATGCAAGAAGCCCTCGCTGCGCACTTCGTGCGGCGAGGGCTTCTTGCGTCCTGCGGAGTGTGCCTAAAAGTAAACTGATGGCGGGCCCTGCGATGTCCGGTCTTCGGCGGATTACTGGCTGGGGGAATTAATGGCGCGCTTCGCGCGTTTGGAAGGGGCTTCGTGCTGCGGAGTGCATTCAGAGGGAAACCCATCGGGTCCTTTCGTCCTCGGTTTACGGCGGATCAGCCGCTGGGTGAGGGTGGTGCTTGGGACGACGTGCAAAAAACGGAGTTTTCAGCAGCCAAAGATTGGTGCATGAGGCTATGGGTGACGTTCGCGGTCCCTGTTGATGCTTTTGCGCGCCAATTGGGCCTTGGCGATGTCCATATATAGCTGGTTTCTCGCCGCTTGCTATCCAGATGGGACGAGCCATGAGGACTATCTACCTTTTGAAAGACTTTTGACACCAAAATCTTATCCGGCGATGCTGAATACTCGCAAAAATGCACGCTCCGGAGGGTACTACCCTGTTACGGCTAGAAATCCTTGCACCATTTTATGCAATTAATTAACGAATTTATGCAAAATGACTTACGTGCGTACATCTCGGGGTAGATGTTTGCCTCGGAGCTGCGTAAGTCATCCTGTCTATTGTGTCTTTTACAGGCGGCCGCGGTCCCGTTTGGGATCGCGGCCGTTTTGTTGTGGGTCAAATATGAAC
>USMH01000261.1 GCA_900555745.1 uncultured Collinsella sp. | reverse complement strand
GGACTCGGCGGTATCGGCCAGCATGGTCATGGTGAAGATGTCCTCGATAATGGACTGCGTGATGTCGCGGATGTCGACGTTGGCCTCGCCTAGGACACGGGTGACGCCGGCGACGATGCCGGGGCGGTTCTTGCCAAGGACGGTGATGACGATACGGGAGGACGAGATCTCGGCCATGGGAAACCCTTTCGCGTGATTGCGGCGCGCGCGGGGCGCTCCGCTACGGTACAGTGTTCATCATTGTACCTGTCTGGCGCAAAAAAGGCGCGCTCGCTGCGGCGTTACATGCCTGCAACATGAGCGTAAGGGGGAAGGCCGTACGGGGAAGAGCCGTCTGGCGCGTGTCCGGCTCGTGTTGGGTTGATTTCCGATCTCAGCCGAACACATTGAGCGGACAGGCCGTTCCCGCAGTCAGCCGAACGCCTCCGACGGCTGATTCCGAACTGGAAGCGGAGGGCATCCCCGCCCTTCGGTAGGGGATACCGCTCCGCGGCGCATGCCGCGGGCGGCGCCCCTATCGGACCACCGTGACCTCAGTTGGGATGGGCCCAGCACTGCCGCGTACTCGGTGAGCTAGAGCCAACTGTTCATCTTCACGTCGCGTATGGCGATATTTCGGTCGTCCGGCTCGGTGATGCCGTAGCCGAACGCCTGGAGCGTCTCGATGGACTCCTAGATCCTCTGTTGGAACATGGGACCCGGATCGACCCTCGGCCCGAGGTGCCCGCGCCAAAGGCACGGCGTGGCGCGCAGCATGTTATGGATTTTGGAGATGGGCTCGATGTCGGCGTAGACGTTGAGCGTCGCCATGGCGTCCTTGTGGCCGAGGATCGATTGGAACGCCTTGATATCGCCGCCTTGGCGGATCCACTGCGTTGCGAACGTGTGGCGAAGGCCGTGGAACGTGATCAGCTCGTCGTTGGTGCCCATGAGGCCGTTGGTCTCCGAGAACGTCTTGAACGCCCTGCGGATATAGCTTGTCGTCGCGAAGGTCGCGCCCGGCTCCGACAGGATGTAGCAGTCCCCGATCTCGACCGCCCCGGTAAGGCCGCGCAAGCGCAGCTTTCCGCAGTCGATCTCGTGGGTCTCCTTCAGGAAGGGGAGTAGGCCGACCGGGTCGATGGGGATACCCCTGGCGTCATGGGTCTTGGTGTCCTTGATGAACGAACCCATTCCCTTCGCGTACACCACCGAGTGTCTGATCGAGATCAGGCCCGTCTCGAAATCCACATCGCACCACCGAAGGCCGCAGACCTCGCCGATTCGCATCCCCGTGTGCAGGGCGAGTACGACCGCCCTCTAATCCTCGGCGGACCAATCGAGTCCGAACTCCTTTCGGGCATCCTCTTCGCTCATGACTTCGAGAAGGTCTCCGGGTTGGCAACGAAGGGCGAGGCATAGCTGCTCGAGTGTGTTGAAGCGAATGCCGCGAATATGCCCTTTTTTAATACGGGACAGGTTCACGGGCGTGGTTCCAATCCTTTCGGCAAGTTCGTTCGAGGAAATCTTTCGCTCGGCCATGATCTTGTCGAGGCGAACAATTACGGGCATGGCGTTTCCTTACGCAATCTCGTCGGAGTCGAGGTACAGCTCTCGGGCGTACAAGAAGAGCTGGGAAAGCATGAACAGGACGATGCCGAGAACCAGAGAGGTCCAATCGAATGATGAAGCGATCTCTTGGGCGCCGACGGCCCCCTCGCCGCCAAACATCGAAACGGAGGTTTTGAGTGAGCCGGCGTAGAGGCTGGTGGCAGCTTGAACAACGAAGAGAATGCCGAGCACCTTCAAGCATGTCGCAGACCCTTTCTTGAAGGGGTCTCCGCTCTTGATCGTCCACACGAGAACGGCGCTGAGGATGGTCGTAGCGATACCGATGACGGCAGGGACCAATGTCGAGATCGCAAGGGCTGGATACGCGGGGGAGTCTGCAATTACAGGGTTGTCGAGCACTTCGATTGCTGGCTTTAAGGAGAACGCCACTTGTGCGATGGCGGTGGCGCAAAGGGTCGCAGAGGCTATCGCACATGCGATGCGGAAGGAATGAAGCCGGGGAGTGCGATTGTCGGAACTCATAATAACCTCCGAAGAATTTAAAAAACTCAGGTTACTTTTTAACAGTTTATGTTAAATTGACTTTGCCGGCAAGTAATAAGGGCCGAGCATTTTGTTCGGCCCCTCTGTTCCGACTGGATGAGGTTAAGGTTG
>USMH01000260.1 GCA_900555745.1 uncultured Collinsella sp. | reverse complement strand
TGCCCATCACGCACCGCAGCTTCGATAACGACGCCATCATGTTCACCGATACCCCGGGCTCCACGCTCACACTGCGCGGCCGCAAGTCGGGCCACGGCGTCAAGATCGACTTTGAGGGCTTTAAGTACATCGGCGTGTGGTCTGCCGCCAACGACGCTCCGTTTGTGGCGCTCGAGCCCTGGACCGGTCACACCACCATGGACACCGAGGACGACGTCTTTGAGCACAAGGTCAACACCATCACCTTGGCTCCCGGCGAGACGGACAAGCGCAGCTTTAGCGTTACCTTGCTCTAGAGGTTCCGCCGCTCGGTCGATGCTGCGCGCCGTCCAGAGCGATAATTTGTCATTCAAAAGGCAAGGCATGACCAGAAGGTTTATGCCTTGCCTTTTTCATGCCTAGTCGTTGGGGACGTTCTTGTTTGACTAGTCGTTTAAGAACGTCCCCAACGACTACCAATCGTTTTCAGTTCGTAAACTTGTATATATGCATTTATATATGCATTTGCTGGAGGTAGCGCTGAGCGGTATCCTGTTAAGTCGTCAGCATACGATTCAACAGGGAAGGCAGATTATGCATTCTCTCCATCAACGCGACGCGCATCCGCAGCCGATATGCAGCCGTCGCATCTTTTTGGGTAGCGCTCTCGCTGCGAGCGCTTCCGTCGTCGCCGGCGCACTTGCCGGTTGCCAGCGCCCCTCCACGCTGGAAGTAGTTCAGCCCACGACGGGCGGCGGTCGCGACGACCTGTCCGATTCCGTTATCGGCAAGGACAAGATCCGCATTGGCATGGAGGCGGCCTACGCCCCGTACAACTGGCAGGTCTCCGAAGCCAGCGAGTACACCATCCCCATCGACAACGTGCAGGGCGCCTATGCCGATGGCTACGACGTGCAGATCGCCAAGATCGTCTGCAAGGCCCTCGGCGGCGAGCCCGTTGCCGTCAAGCAGAGCTTCTCGGGTCTTATCGATTCGCTCAACAACGGTCAAATCGACCTCATCATCGCCGGTATGAGCGCCACGCCCGAGCGCGAGGAGTCCGTCGGCTTTTCCGATCCGTACTTCATTGGCTACTTTGGCCTGTTCGTAAAAGAGGGCTCGCCCTACCAAAACGCGACCAAGCTCAGCGACTTTAGCGGCGCTACGGTGCTCGGCCAAAAGGACACCATGCTCGATACCGTCATCGACGAAATCCCGGGCGTTGTGCACAAGAACCCGGTCGACTCCGTCCCCACGGTGTTTTCGAACCTGCTGCAGGGCACGTGCGACGCCGTGACCTACAACACCGAAAACGAGAAGGGCTATATGGCCCAAAATCCCGGTATCGTCCCCATCCATTTTGCCGAGGGCGAGGGCTTTAAGCAGGAGGTCGCGGCAAATGTCGGTTGCCGCAAGGGCTCGGACAAGCTGCTTAAGCTCATCGACAAGACACTCAAGGGCATTAGCCAAGAGGAGCGCGACCAAATGTGGGACGCGTGCCTCGACCGTCAGCCGGCATAGGGAGGCAGCATGAAAACCATTAATCGCCTGGCCTCCTTTATCAAGGCCGACCACCGTTATGTATACCTGGGCACGAGCGTTATCGCGGCGCTCGGCCTGGCGTTTAGCCAGCGCAACCCCACGCCGCTGAGCTTCTTGGCCCCCACGGGCGTGTTCCAGGATTGCCTTTGGGCGATTCTTTGGGCCTGGCTCGTCGTGTCGGCGGCGGCGCTGGTCACCAAGCTTATGCACTGGAGCGACTATCGCGAAACGTCGCCGTTCGCATCCGAGCGTTTCCGTCGCGGCGCGCGCCTGGGCAGCTATGTCGTGGTCGCCATTGCGGCGATCTTCTTTATCGACCGTTGTGTCATGTCGTTTATCGACCTGGTACAGGTGAGCATTGTCTCGGACTCCAACCCCAGCGACTTTTTGTCGAGCCTGGTCTACATGACCTACAAGAGCGGCGACTTCTTTATCCGCGGTATCGAGATCACCATCGCGCTTGCCACCTTCGGCACTGTCATCGCATTCTTCCTGGCACTGCTCTTTGTGTTCCTGCGTATTCAGACGTTCGACCGCGTGGATAACGACCTGGTGCGCTTCTTTAAGAGTATCGGCCGCGGCTTTGCGACCGTCTACTCCACCATCGTGCGCGGCACGCCCATGATGGTCCAGGGTCTGCTCATCTATTACGCGGGCTTCACCGTTTTGCGCGGCATGGGCTTCGAGACCGCCC
>USMH01000259.1 GCA_900555745.1 uncultured Collinsella sp. | reverse complement strand
AAGACCACTTCCTCCAAGAGAAAGACCTTATTTCTCAAGAACCAGTGTGCCCCGCATCCATACGCCCAGCGTACCGCCACGGTAAGGGCTCTGTTAACTCAAACGCATACATAGAACGGACGTCCTTACGTTGCCCTAAAGCTCGGTAAAGACGCCCGTCCGCCAAATATCTGTGATGCAGAAAAATTACCAACCGGTGTAGTAGTCAGTGGTTCCGGCAGCGCAGCCGGAGTCATAGACCTTGCAATCACCCTTGGAGCCCGTAAAGGTCGAGCCCTGGGCCATATCGCCCGCAGCAACAACGTAATAACCGTCGGAATCGCGCCAGAAGCCCTCAGAATCCTGAGTCCATTCGCCCGTGCGATAGTGATAAAGCACATTGCTGCTGTAATAGGTCTCGCGGCGCCCGTTGTAGTTATTGACACCCGCAGAGCGCGTCAGGCCCGATCCGTTCGCGTAGGACGCGGCAGACGCGTAGGACGGAGTGTAACCGGCGTTGTAGTACGAAGCCTGGGCGACCTCGGCAGCCTCCGCCTCGGCGGCAGCCTCGAGCGCTTCGCGCTTGGCATCCTCAAGCGCAGTGCGCAGCTCATCGAGCTCGGTCGACTTGGCGTCGACCTCCCCCATCGTCAACAGGCTACCCGCACCGTCGATGCAACCCTGCAGCACAGCGCGCTCGTCATCGGTGGCATAGTCGCCATACATATTCATGATGATCTGAGCGCGCATCTCCAGGGAATCGCGCTTGGCCTCCATCGAGGCGTTCCACTCCTGCATGGAACCATAACCATCGCCGCGATAGTCAACGGGCTGTACCAGCGTCGTCTCGGACGGCGTAGATCCAACCGTATCGGATAGTGTTGCCGCGTGGGCATCAGTTGCACCGGCGCCCGCCAAAAGTGCCACGGTCAGAGCGGCGGAAAGGGCGGCGGCTTTCGGTTTTCGTGAATCGATCCTCATGTAGCTGGAAACCTCCGTAGTGCGTTTTTGCTGCGTTTGAGCTGCGTGTGATTCGATCGCGCTGCATAGTACCCCGAGCAAATCGCGACCTGCGGTTTTACTCAAAAGGCGCACGTCAATTGCGTAAAACTCACATCCTCTCAACAGGAGTTTTCCACAACTCGAATGCATAAAGCGTGTCAAAAACCCTGTTTTTGCGCCCTCTCTATGCAAAAAAGGCGCCTGTGCAACCATTGTTCGCACAGGCGCCTTGAGCAGGCATTTTATGCGGTTATACCTATCGAGTCGCAAGGGGTCCTTGCACAAGTCGCCTTACTCGTCCAGCGCGGCGAAAGCCTGCTTCAGATCCCAAATGATATCCTCGGCGTTCTCGGTACCGATGGAAAGACGGATCGTGGAGGGCGTGATGTTCTGCTCGGCGAGCTCCTCGGCAGAGAGCTGGGAGTGCGTGGTGGTAGCCGGATGCACGACGAGCGACTTGACGTCGGCCACGTTGGCGAGCAGCGAGAACACCTGCAGATGATCAATGAACTTCCAGGCGGCCTCCTGGCCACCCTTAATCTCAAAGGTAAAGATCGAGGCACCGCCGTTGGGGAAATATTGCTTGTAGAGCTCATGGTCGGGGTGCTCAGGCAGGCTCGGGTGGTTCACCTTGGCAACATGGCTGTCACCGGTCAGGAACTCAACGACCTTCTTGGTGTTCTCGACATGACGGTCAACGCGCAGCGACAGAGTCTCGGTGCCCTGGAGCAGGACCCAGGCGTTGAACGGGCTGATGCAGGCGCCCTCGTCACGCAGCAGGATAGCGCGGACATAGGTTGCGAAGGCGGCGGGACCGGCAGCCTCGGCAAACGAGACGCCATGGTAGGAGGGGTTGGGCTCGGCGATCTGCTCATACTTGCCGCTCGCCTTCCAATCGAAGTTACCGCCGTCGACGATCACACCGCCCAGCGAGGTGCCGTGGCCGCCGATGAACTTGGTTGCGGAGTGGACGACGATGTTGGCACCATGCTCCAGCGGACGGAACAGATACGGGGTGCCGAAGGTGTTGTCGACGACAACCGGTAAACCGTGCTTCTTGGCGATCTCGGAGATGGCGTCGATATTGGGGATGTCAGAATTGGGGTTGCCGAGCGTCTCGAGGTAGATGACCGTGGTGTTGTCCTTGATGGCGCCCTCGACCTCGTCCAGGTTGTGGGCATCGACGAAGGTGGTCTCGACGCCAAACTGGGAGAGCGTATGCTCCAGCAGGTTGTAGGAGC
>USMH01000258.1 GCA_900555745.1 uncultured Collinsella sp. | reverse complement strand
TGGGCCGTGCGTCCGAGCTGCGCTACTCCGTGATTCCGGGTCTGCAGCAGCAGATTCAGGATTCCGAGGCCGCGCTCGAGGCACAAAAGCAGCAGGACGGCGAGGGCCTCAACGAACAGGTGACCTCCGATGAGATCGCCGAGGTCGTGAGTGCCTGGACCGGCGTGCCCGTGTCCAAGATGATGCAGGGCGAGCTCGACAAGTTGAAGGGCTTGGAGGGCGAGCTGCATAAGCGCGTCATCGGCCAGGACGAGGCCGTCTCCGCCGTGGCCGCGGCCGTGCGCCGTAGCCGTGCGGGTCTCTCCGATCCGGACAAGCCCATCGGCAGCTTCTTCTTCCTGGGCCCCACCGGCGTGGGCAAGACTGAGCTTGCCAAGGCGCTGGCCGAGTGCCTGTTCGATGACGAGCGCGCGCTCGTGCGTATCGACATGTCCGAATACATGGAGAAGTTCAGCGTCCAGCGTCTGATCGGTGCGCCTCCGGGATACGTTGGCTACGACGAGGGCGGCCAGCTCACCGAGGCCGTGCGCCGTCGTCCGTACTCCGTGATCTTGCTCGACGAGATGGAGAAGGCCCATCCGGATGTCTTTAACGTGCTGTTGCAGGTGCTTGATGACGGCCGTCTGACCGATGGCCAGGGTCGCCAGGTGTCCTTCAAGAACACGATTATCATCATGACGTCCAACGTGGGCTCCAAAGCCATCGCCGATCTGTCCGGTAAGGACGAGGAGGAGATGCGCCATCAGGTCGACGCCGCCATGGCTCAGACCTTCCGCCCCGAGTTCCTCAACCGTATCGACGATATTGTGGTGTTCCATCCGCTCGGCATGGCGCAGATCGAGAAGATCGTCGACATCCAGCTTGCCGACGTCCGCGCACGCCTGGCCAAGGAGCGCATGACGCTTGCCATCACCCCGGCGGCCAAGCAGATGCTCGCCGTGGGCGGCCTGGACCCCGTGTTCGGTGCCCGTCCGCTCAAGCGCCTGGTCCAGCGCGAGGTCGTGGACGCCATCGCCGCCGCCATCATCGACGGCACGGTGCGCGAGGGCGATCAGGTGACGGTCGATGTCGACAAGGACGGCGGCTTTACCGTCGTGTGCGACAACACGCCGGCGGCCACCTACGAGGTTCCCGACGCCGAGTAGATTTTGGGCCATGCCTTAAAATCTGTCAGTCGTCTCTAAACGCCAAGGGCGGCGGATCCAATTGGGTCCGCCGCCCTTTTTCGTGCGACAATCGATGATGTTGAACACGATTGCATGGCAAGGAGATATGCAGATGAAAGACGAGAACAAGACGAACGCACCGGCGGCTGAGATAGCGTCCGCCGCACCAAGGCCCGCGCCGAAACCGGCGCCCAAGCCGCGCGACCCCTACATCCGTGCCGAGAACGAGGACGATGACGGCTACGATCCCTACAGCGATCGCCGCCCCGAGCGTGAGCCGATGTTCGAAGCCGATCCGTGGCGCTGAGTGCCACCCAAAAGGCCACCAATAAGTTGCGGTGAAATAGGGACTGTTTTGCGGTTTGACCAGCAAAAACAGTCCCTATTTCACCGCAACTGCGTTAGGGATTTTTCTGCAGGGGAGGGCAGTCAAAAAAGCCCCGTCCCAAATTGACTGCTCGGGGAGTCGCATTCGAGCTCGGTTGTCCTCTTAGCCACTCGATATCCTTCGGAGCAATAACGGTGATAAAACTTGCTTAAGTGCTAATCAAACTACACACAATCTTGCTCTCTAGCTAATCAAGAATCAGTATAATTTTGATTAGCTAGAGAGCAAGATTGGAGAATCATGGCATTCAACGACTTGATTGCCCAGAAAATAAAGGACTTTGAACAGCAGGGGGTTCCGCAGGTCTTTGAGCGAGACCTTGATCTGGAAAACCCACAGGAGCCAAAGCGCGACAACATCGTAAATGTGGTTGTGGGGGCCCGCCGTTGTGGAAAGACGTATCGCCTGTATCAGGAGATGCAGCGGCTTCAGGGCCGGGGCGTCGAGCTTGACCGGATGCTTTACTTTAATTTTGAGGACGAGCGCTTGCGCCCGTATGAGTCATCGCTGCTGGCGGACGTGCTCGACACGTTCTATGCGCTGTATCCTGCTGCTCGAACCGAGGGCGCTTACATTTTCTTTGACGAGATCCAGGAAATTCCCGAATGGGGTGCGTTTCTGCGGCGTGTAGTCGATACGGAGAAAGCGACCGTCTATGTGACGGGATCT
>USMH01000257.1 GCA_900555745.1 uncultured Collinsella sp. | reverse complement strand
AGGTCACCTGGTCGGCGTACTCCTTAAAGCAGAAGGTGGCAAAGTCCACAAAGGCGTCGATGGTCTCGCGGTTGAGGAAGTCGCCCTTCTCAAAGAGGGGCAGCGGCGTATCGAAGTGATGCAGCGTGACAAACGGCTCAACGTGGTGCTTATGGCACTCGGCGAAGAGATCGTGATAGAACTGGACACCTTCGGGGTTGATTTCGCCGGTACCGTTGGGGAAGATGCGGCTCCAGGCGATAGAGAGGCGAATGCCGTTGATGCCAAACTCCTCGCACAGCTCCAAATCGACGGGGTACTGGTTGTAGAAGTCCGAAGCGGGATCGGGGGAGAAGCGGCCCTGGGCCTCCAGGAAGTCGTCCCAGGCAACCTTGCCCTTACCGTGAGTGCGGGTCTCGCCCTCTACCTGGTAGGCAGCGGTGGCGCCGCCAAAGACAAAGTCCTCGGGAAACTGCGCAGGCGGGTTGGTTACGCCAGCAGGATTAACGGACATAATGATCCAATCGTCTAGATCGAAGGGCCAGCCGGCTGTGGATGGTCGGCTGGCCCCGGGCGTTACTTACTTCGAAAGCTGTTCACTCACGAAGGCGAGAGACTTGTCGCCGTTCTGGGAGAGCTCGATGTACTGCTTTCCGCGGCAGGCGACGCACTTGTTGCCCACGCGCTCGCAGTCCTTTTGCAGGTCGGCCAAGTAGCTGGCAGCCTGCGGGGCCAGGACGACCAGGTCAAAGTCGGGGAGCATGTCCACGTGGTTGCCATATGCCTCGGCAGCGGTTTCAAGATTGATGCCGCGCTCCTTGGCAGCCTTGGCCAGCGCGTTGGCGAGCAGGCCCGAGGTTCCGCCGCCCTGGCAGAGCACGAGCACGCGCTTGCCGTTGAGGTCGCTGGCGGTCGTTGCCTCGGCAGCGGATGCTGCAGAAGCGGCGGGGGAGTCGGCCTTCACGGCCTCGGCAGCAGCGCCGGCGGCAACGCTCTTGGCGTCAGCCTTGCCCTGGAAGGCATCGTTAAGCTTGGCGGCCTTCTCGGCGTTCTTGGCGGCGAGCTCCTCCTCGGAAATCTCGGCCTCCTCGGCGCACTTCTGGGCGTCATAGGCACGGAAGAACGGATAGTACAGAACGAAGTCGACGACCAGGATAAGGGCGAGCATCACAAAGGCGAGCGGCTGGAAGCCCAGACCCATGATGGTGCCGATGGGGCCGGGGACAGTCCAAGGCAGGGTGTACATAAAGCCGTTCATGCCCAAGAAGTCGATAAAGATCTTGAGGATCCAGATATTGGCGATCGGGGCAAAGACAAACGGGACAAAGAAGACGGGGTTGAGCACGATGGGCGCGGCGAACAGCAGCGGCTCGTTGACGGCAAAGCACACGGGGACGATAGCTGCCTTACCGACGGCGCGCATCTCCTGAGACTTGGCCAGGA
Source organism: uncultured Collinsella sp. (assembly GCA_900555745.1). GTDB lineage: Bacteria > Actinomycetota > Coriobacteriia > Coriobacteriales > Coriobacteriaceae > Collinsella. The sequence continues at coordinate 807 of USMH01000257.1, read as the reverse complement.
AGCAGAACATAAAGACCAGGACGAGCGTGGCGCCGGTGCCGCCCATGCAGACGACGAAGTACTGGGCACCCTGGGTCAGGACAGCGGAAGCGTGCTGACCAGCCTGGAACGCAGCCAGGTTGTCGGTCATGTTGGCAACGAGGGCGGCGGCGATGGCGGGCTCGACGATTGAGGGGCCGTGGACGCCCACGAACCAGAACAGGCTCATGGCGCCGTAGATTACAGCGAGGCCGATGTAGCCATCGGCAGCGGTGAACAGGGGCTGGAACACCTGGATGACGCCTTGGGCAAAGCAGAAGCCAAAAGCAGCGCGGAAGACGATGTCAAAGACCCAAAAGACGGTGATGCAGACGGAGAAGGGGATGATGTCCTTAAAGGTCTGCGAGATGTTGGGCGGAACCTGCTCGGGCATCTTGACGGTGATGTTGCGCTTAATGAAGAACTTGTAGATGATGCCAGTCACAAACGCAGCGATGAAAGCGGTCAGCAGGCCCTTGGAACCAAGGTAGGTGGTGTTGAAACCGCTGGCGGCGTCCGTGGCGATGGTGTCGCTCGAAAGGAGCAAGAAGCCGATGATGGCCGCGCACATGCACGAGATGAAGTTGATCTGGTTGTTCTTGGGCAGATCGCGGTTCTGAGCGTCGGCGAAGTGCTTGGCCGTGGTGGCGGCGCAGGCGATGGCCAGGATGCCCATGGAGTAGTTGTAGCACTTCCACAGGGCGTTGTTGATGTCATCGGGCCAGTAGAAACCCCAGATGTTGGGGACCGAGGCTACCAGGCAGAAGATGGACGAGAAGATGATGATGG
>USMH01000256.1 GCA_900555745.1 uncultured Collinsella sp. | reverse complement strand
GCGTGGTAAGCAGCGAGGCCGGCGTCATGGAGTCAACATCCTTGGCAGGATCGAGTGCCGCGGCAACTGCATCCTCGTCAAGCCCAGCGGGCAACGGACGAAACATCAGGCAGCCATGAACAGCGGGGTCGGCATTGATGTCCTCGATGGCCGCCAACAGCTCGTCCTGCGAAACATCGGAGGGAAGCAATACGCGGCGAGCCTCGATGCCAACCTTCTCGCAGCGTTTGAGCGCACCGCGCTCGTAGGATAGGTCGTCCTCGCGCTCGCCCACGCGAACGATGGCCAGCGTCGGCACAACGCCGCGCTCACGCAAAGCCGCGCAGCGAGCAGCGAACTCCTCGGTCAAAGCACGGGCAACGGGAGCGCCCTTCAGCAGCTCTGCCATGGCTATCCCCTCTTCCTCGCGGCGTCGGCGGCGCGGCGCGCCAGCGCATCGGCGCGCGGCAGCCACGTATCCAGCAGCTCATCGCATGCCGCCTCGAGCTCCTCAGCGCGCGCCCGGTCTTTCATAGACGTGGTATTGGCAAAGAGCGTCAAGCTCGCGCCCTGCATGGCCGCGCGGCAAAACACGGCGCCGCATGCCACGTCGGACAGCAACTGCCGGGAACCCTTGTCCGCCATGTCCTCGAGCACCGCCAGCGCACGCCCGCAGGCATCCATGATCCGATATGGCGGCATGGCGGCCACGTGCAACGCATCCTGAATCGCCGCGGGTCGAGCGGGGTCATCACGAGGAATACCGTATGCCGCAGACACCTGGCCGTACGCACGAACGTCCTCGGCAACCAGACCCACAAGCTCCTGAGCCAGCTCGTCTGCCTGGGCAAACGCGTGCGTCAGATCGTCTGCGCGATCGGCAAGCGCGGGGTTCGTCGCACCATAGCGAGCAACCATCCCGCACAGCGAGGCGCCCAGTGCTCCCACAAACGCGCTCGCGCTACCGCCGCCGGGAACCGGCTCGCGTGCAGCCAACGCCTCGGCAAAACCGCGACAGGTCTTATCCATCATCTCTTGGCTCATCGAAACACCTCTGCCCACCGCGCCGGACACCACGGACCGCACGCATAATAAAAAATGCGACAACGACGCCAGGAAGCGGTTGTCCCATTCATCGGTTTTATTGAAGCCCAGTCTAACCCATAAGACAAAGGCTGTCAGGAGCTCTGGCTATCGGCGTTTCCGATTGCCGGCTATAGGCACGGGCGCCTAGTCCACCTGAAACGTCGGCAGCAGCGTGTCGATAATCTTCGACCCCATGCCGCGGTTTGCAGTCGAGTACTCCAAATGCGCCGTGGCAATCGTCGAATCCGTGACGATCGTCTTTTCGTAAATGATCGTATCGTCCTCACACCACGAGACCACGTACCAGTTGTCGTCCTCCGCGGTATAGAGGTCGGCCTTGCCCGAGGTGTCCACGTCGACGAACATCTCGTGTGCAGTTTCGTCGTTAATGTTGACGTAGCCAAACAGGTTGATCACAAAACCCGTCTCCGGATCCTCATACCTAGTGCCGCTGCCGCTGGGAGTATCCTCCATCTCAAAGCGATTGGGAATCGACATGCTATAAGGGTGAAGGTCGTTCGTGTACGTATGCACGTCGGTCAGGTAATCGTCCGAATCGCCCGAGCCGTAGTATGCCGATTCGTCCTCGGGAACGGCCTCATCATCGGACGACGAAGACTCCTTGGCCTTGGACTTGTCGCTCTTCTTCTTGGCAGAAGAATCTTTCTCGTCCGAAGACCCGGTATCGACCACCGAAATCTGCGTGCCGGAGCTCTTTGACCCGTTGAGCACCGTAAGCGCAAACACCGTGCCGCCACCAATGAGGACCACAGCAGCACATGCCACAGCGATAATGACCGGCGCCTTGCTCTTGGGCTTTTGAGGCGCAGGTGCGACCGGCGGCATCGATTGGGTTAGGCCCGGGGCAGAGGAAGAACCAGCGCCCGTAGGCGCCGGAACGGAACCGCCCGCAAGCGAAGCCCCACAGTGCGTACAAAACGTCGATCCATCGGGAACTTGCTGTCCGCATGTTTTACAGAACATCGTTCGACCTTTCGTGATTTAGCTTTTGTCACAGCCAAGTCTATACGCCCCCACCCAGGGCGCTGTTGCGCAACATGAAAAAGCCGATGCCGAGCCGTGCCGTCCCATGCGCCTGCCCCAAACATGGGACACATGGCCCACCTTTCGAGACTCCCGGGCAGCACAAGCTGGGGCATATCTATAAGTA
>USMH01000255.1 GCA_900555745.1 uncultured Collinsella sp. | reverse complement strand
GTTCAAATACCGTGACGGCACAGCCCAGCTGGGCCATCTTAATGGCCACGGTAATACCGGCGGGACCGGAACCGACCACGGCAACCTGTTTGCCGCACGACGGCGCGGGCTTCCACTCCTTACGATCCAAATACGCTGTCGAGATATAGTTCTCGATGCTCGAGAAATGCACGGGTGTGCCCTTGCGGCCCTGAATGCAAGCACCCTCACACTGGCCCGAATGGTTGCACACCATAGAGCAGACCGCGCTCATGGGATTGTTCTGGAACAGCAGCTCGCCCGCTTCTTCTAGACGACGCTGTTTGAACAGGTCGATGACCTGCGGAATAGGCGTCTGAACCGGGCAGCCCTTAATCTGACAGAACGCCCTTTTACAACCTAGGCAACGATTCGCCTCTTCGACAATGTGGATAGCCACGCAACTCCCCTTTTTAATGCAATCCAATGGGGGCGACGATAAAGACCCTTCACCGCCGCCCCCATACAGGTAATCTCAATCTGCCGACACGGCAAAAGCCAATGCTATAACTCGCGATGAGAAGCCCCGCAGCGAGCAGACATGTGCTCGAGTGTCGCCAGGCAGTCAGCCGCCGTCGCCAGTACGCTGTTCTCGACCACGCAGGGAATCCCAGGGCAGGCGGCAACCGCCCAGGCCACCACAGGCTCAAAGTCATAGTGTCCCGTCTCGCCCACGCCATGACACACCAGGCGCGAACCCGTACCGTCGCACCATCCGGCTCCGTCCTCGTTATCAACGATCTCAAAATCCTTGGCGTGCAGCACGCGGATCTTACTGCCGCATAAGTAGAGCATGCGCGCGGTGATTTCCTGCGCTTCGTCAACGACACTGGGGTGCAGCAGCGATACCGGGTCGTAGATCACGCCGAGCGACGGGCTCGAGACGCGCTCCAGCACCTCACGGCAGCGATCCGGCGTATTAACCGTCTCGTTCCAACCGGGCTCGATCAGTATTTGCCCGCCCACGGCCTCGGCCCGATCGCAGACGTGTGCGAGTCCGTCCATAAAAGCCTCGAGTGCCTCATCAGTCGTGCGGTCGTCAGCAACGCGGTTCTGCGCATTGGGGCGACCGGTCTCGGTACCCACCGGGCATCCGCCGAGCATCTGGGCAAAGTTCAAGCACGCCTCGTACTCGGCAAAGTTATCCATGAGCTGTTGGCGATCGGGCGTCGCCAGATTCTTATAGCAGCCGAGCACGGCGACCGAAACGCCCGCCTCGTCGAGCACCGCACGCAAATGGTCGGCAAGCTCGCGGGTCAGGCCGCCTCGATCGATCCCCATCGATGCGTAGAGCACCTTGCTCGGCAGCTGAATGCACGAAAAGCCCAGCTCTCCCGCCATGCGAATGCGTTCCTCGACGGTTCCCTGCGGAAGGTCGTGCAAACGTACGCCCGGAGTAATAGCCCCCACGTTATTCACATCCCTTATGAGCGTTGATGCCCGGGGTGTATCCGCCAAACGGGTCCTCGATGGAGCACACGCCCGAGGGGGCGAGCGGATCGCGCTTACCGGCCAGCTTGTCGTGATGCATGGTCTCGATATAGGCAAGCACCAGCGGCGCCACACCCTTTGCATCATTTTTGACCACGGGCTCGCTCATGTAGTAATCAAACGTGCCCTCGCGGTGCGCGGTGTTGCCCAGGCCCGCAACCAGGCAGATGTTGTCGAGCGCCAGCTGCCCGTCATACTCGGACAGGCAGGTCTCGCAGATGCCGTCGAAGGCGCGACGGCCGTACTGGTAGTAACGCTCGCCCAGCACGCCCAGACGCACGCCCTTCATGATGGCGTTGGCAAAGATGGCGCTGCCCGACTCCTCCAGGTAGTTGGGGGCGATATTGGGCAGGTTGATGACCTGGTGCCACATGCCGGTCTTCTCGTCCTGATACGGCAGCATGGCGTCGATCAGATCGTGGAACATCTTGCGGATCTCGTCCTTCTCGGCCGACATCGAAGGCGGCATAAGCTCCCAGGTGTCGATGAGCGCCATGGCAAACCAGCCCTCGGCGCGCAGCCAGAAGTTAGCCGAAAGGCCGGTGACCGGGTCGCACCAGAACTGTTTGCGGCTCGCGTCGTAAGCGTGATAGTACAGACCGTTGAGGGGGTTGCGCATCAGGTCATGCACGACCTGGAACATATGGAAGCTGTCCGAGCAGGCACGACGGTTGTGGAAGCTCAGCTCGTACTGCATGTAGAACGGCTGGGCCATATACATGCCATCGAGCCAGATCTGGTTGGGAT
>USMH01000254.1 GCA_900555745.1 uncultured Collinsella sp. | reverse complement strand
GAGCGAGCCCATGCGGCCCGTTCCCATAATGACGGTCTTAATCAAGCAGACCAGCCCCCTTCAGAGCATCGGTAAGTGCAGAGCGCGTGTCGTCTGCCATGGGGCGCAGCGGCATGCGGTAGTTTGCCTCGATCATACCCATCTGGGCGAGCGCCTCCTTGACGGGGATGGGGTTGACCTCACTAAAGAGGGCATTGATGAGCGGCTGGCCGGCAATTTGGATATCGCGGGCACGCGCCACGTCACCGTCCAAATAGGCGCGGCACATGTCATGCACGAGCTGCGGCTGAACATCGGCCCACACGCTGATGGTGCCCGAGGCGCCCAGGCTCATGAGCGGCATGGTAAGCGCGTCCTCGCCCGAGTACATGCGGAAGTCGTCTGACAGCAGGTGGGCGATCTTGGCCGCGTAGGCGACGTTGCCCGAGGCCTCCTTAATACCCATGATGTTGGGGTGCGCGGCCAGGCGCTCTACGTTGCGCTCGCTGATACCGCAGCCGCAGCGGCCGGGGATGTTGTACAGGATGCAGGGGATGTCCACGGCATCGGCGACGGTCTTAAAGTGCTGATAGATACCCTCTTCGTTGGACTTGTTGTAGTAGGGGGTGATGAGCAGCAGACCGTCGGCGCCCAGGCCCTGATAGGTGAGCGACTTGGTGAGCATGGTCTGCGTGGAGTTGGAGCCCGAGCCGGCAATAACGGGGACGCGTCCTGCAACATGCTTGACCACAGCGGCGACGACGGAGTTGTCCTCGTCATCGGTCATCGTGGCACTCTCACCGGTGGTGCCCAGGGTGAGGATGGCGTCAGTGCCATTTTGCAGGTGGAAATCGATAAGGCGCTCAAGCGCGTCAAAGTCGACACTGCCGTCCTTTTTAAACGGCGTGACAAGGGCGACGATTGAGCCCTCGAGATTGCGGATGTCCATGTTCTTCTCCTTCGCGTCCGCGATCTGGATGCGTTTGTTCCATTGGGCGGCGACTGCCAGGCGCTCGTCTTGGGCGCGACGGCGGGCACTTTCGGCGCGCGACTTGGCCAGCAGCTCTCGGCCGCTCGGCAGCACGTCGAGCGTGGCAAAGTAATCGCCCGGGCGCTCGGCGCGGCGGATGAGGTCGGCCGAGCCATCGGGGCGCAACAGGACCTCGGCGGAGCGCAGGCGTCCATTGTAGTTGTAGCCCATGGAGTAGCCATGCGCGCCGGTATCGTGGATCACAAGCAGGTCGTCCATGTCGATATGCGGCAGCTCGCGATCGATGGCGAACTTGTCGTTGTTCTCGCACAGATTGCCCGTGATGTCGTAGGTGTCCGTGACGGGCGCTGTGGTCTTGTCGTCGCCACTCGGCTGGCCCATCACCGTAATGTGGTGGTAGGCGCCATACATGGAAGGACGAATCAGATCGACGGCGCTTGCGTCCACGCCGATATAGTCCTTGTAGATCTGCTTCTCGTGGATGGCCTTGGTGACCAGGCAGCCGTAGGGGCCCATCATAAAGCGACCCATCTCGGTGCAGATCGCCACATCGCCCATGCCGGCGGGGACCAGAATCTCGTCGTAGGCTGCGTGTACGCCCTCACCGATGGCGTGAATGTCGTTAGCCTGCTGCTCGGGCAGGTAGGGGATACCCACACCGCCGGACAGATTGATAAAGGCGACATGTGCGCCGGTCTCGCGCTCCAGGCGCACGGCAAGTTTAAAGAGGATGCGTGCGAGCTTGGGATAGTAGTCGTTAGTGACGGTGTTACTGGCAAGGAAGGCATGGATGCCAAAATTCTCGGCGCCCTTGGCCTTGAGCATGCGGAAGGCCTCAAAGAGCTGCTCGGTGGTCATGCCATATTTGGAGTCGCCCGGGTTGTCCATGATGCCGTTGGAGAGCTGGAACAGGCCGCCTGGATTAAAGCGGCAGCTGACCGTTTTGGGGATGGGCCCCGCAAAACGCTCAAAGAACTCAATGTGGCTGATGTCGTCAAAGTTGACGATGGCACCCAGCTTGTCGGCGAGCTCAAAGTCGGCCGCCGGCGTGTCGTTGGACGAGAACATGATGTCGTGTCCCGTGATGCCCAGCGAGCGGGCGATCATGAGCTCGGTATAGCTCGAGCAATCGCAGCCGCAGCCGTATTCGTTGAGAATGGAGATGAGCGCCGGGTTGGGGTTGGCCTTGACGGCAAAGTATTCCTTAAAGCCCGGGTTCCATGCAAAGGCGTCGCGCACTTCTTGCATGTTGCGGCGGATGCCCGCCTCGTCGTATAGATGAAACGGCGTGGGGA
>USMH01000253.1 GCA_900555745.1 uncultured Collinsella sp. | reverse complement strand
CGTCCAAGCGCCAAAGAGACGCCGCCCCTTGCACACAACAAAGGACAGCGTCTCCTTGGAAAACTCCGTGCTTATCTAGGATTCCATACGGTTTATTAAGGAGGGTTACTTATTCCGCAAACGGTCGCTATATGCGGTAAGCGGCAGTTGGCCGCGACAACTGCGACACATTCCGTCCAGTAAATCCAATCGTGCTCCACGCACGGTTAATGCGCGAGGCGGTAGAAATTCATCGATGCCGCACCCTCGGCGTGCAGCTCCATCGCCGGAACCGCCGGCGAATAGGTACGGCTCGTAAGTGCCGCCTCGCCGCCATTTGCAAAAATCTCGACCATCGTAGTGTCCGAAAGCACGCGTAGGTCGCGAAGCTCGCCGAGCTCAATCGACCTCTGGTCGCGCCCATAGCCTTCGTCACCCATATCGAGGGTAAGCATCCCGTCCGTATAACGCACAAAGACACCCTTGCGGATTTCGAGCTCGACCATCTTGGCGCCCTCGCAGGAAACCACAAGATCAAACAGGCGGCCCGGCTCCTCAACGGTTTCACCGCCTGTCGCGCGAACGCAGTCGCCGCGCATCCTCTCAATCTCGTGCGCCGGCTGCTGGCAGAGCTTACCATCGCGCATGCTCAGCTCTCGCGGCACCGTCAACGCGCACTGCCACCCGCGCGCCACCGTCGGGTTTTCCGCCGTCGCATCGGGGCAACCCGACCATCCGATCATCAAACGCCGGCCTGCAGCATCCTCAAAGGACTGCGGAGCATAGAAATCAAAACCGGCATCGACCATCGGGGGCATGCCCTGCCCGGTGATCTTAAAACTCGGCGCCTCCCAATCGGCCTCGATAGGGAACCACACGCACTGATGCGGATTGCGGTAACGCCAACCATCGGCAGGCACACCCTGCGGACAGCAAACGAGAATAAGCTCGCCATCAAGCTCAAACAGATCAGGGCACTCCCACATAAAGCCAAACTTCTCGCCCAGCTCAATGCGCGTCGCATAGCTCCAGACCCCTAAATCACGCGAAGTATAGACAAGCGCGCAGCCACGGTCGTCTTTCGTACGAGCGCCCAGAACCATGTAGTAGATACCATCGTGCTCAAGGATCTTGGGGTCGCGCACGTGCGTACCGATATCGTCGGGGTAATCGACTGGTCCAACAGCCATGCGCTTCTCGCCCAATTCGTCGGGATTCTCGGCAACCATATGAATCTGGTTTTGCTCACGGCCCGTCAACACGTAGTCGTAATCATCGCGGTCAAAATGCTTGACGTTGCCGGTATAGAAGTAGTGAATCTTGCCATCACGTACAAAGGCAGAACCAGAATACGCTCCGCTCGAATCCAAATCGGAATCGGGGAACAGCACGGGGCCGTGATTCTCGTACGTCACAAAATCCTTTGTCGTCAGATGGTTCCAAAGCACTGGACCGCCATGCGCAGCATCGAACGGATCGTATTGATGATAGATGTGATACGTATCACCAATCTGAACCAAACCGTTGGGGTCGTTGAGCCAGCCAAGCTCAGGCTCCACATGGAACAGAAGCCTATCGGGGTCGGACGCGATGCGAGCCGCCGTCTCATCCTGTCCGACACGCCACTGCTCATAGTCCGCGCGTGTCACCTTGTTTTTTTGATTTAACATCGCCGTTGACTTTCTCGTCTATGGGGAAGGACGCTCGACTCACACGAGTCGAACGCCCTTCCTCAAATGGACTTATCCTCAGATTACACTGAACGGCTCAACTAGAAGCTAACGTCGAAGCCAGCGCCAGCGCCCTCTTCATCGGTGGTCGGCACGCCCTTTGCCTTGTTGTAGGCAAAGATCAAGACGATCGGCACGATAAAGGCGATGAGATTACCAGCCACATACCACACGAGGGTCTCGGGCGTGACGATGAGCAGGCCAAGCACGCCGGTCAGACCCTGACCGATAGCGCGCACCTCAAAGAGCTTGACGAAGGCACCGCCGCAGCCTGCACCGATGCATGCGCAGATGAACGGAATGATCGAATAGCGCATGTTTGCAGCAAAGATAGCGGGCTCGGAGATTCCGACCAGCGTCGGGATAAAGGACGACATGCAGATGTTGCGCTCTTTGGAGTGCTTCTTGTGAATGAGGTACATACCGATGGCGCCGCCGCCCTGGGCGATGATGGAAACCGACCAGATGGCCTGGATGTAGTTGAAGCCAGTCGTGGCAACAAGGTTTGCCTCGATACCCTGGATGAACTGATGCGTACCGGTAACGACGAGCGGCT
>USMH01000252.1 GCA_900555745.1 uncultured Collinsella sp. | reverse complement strand
CATGAGGTTAATTTGGGGCATGTTTTCTCCTGTGATGGGTTGTTTCATGTCTGCAATTCATAAGAAGCCCGCGCGAGGGGATTGGGGTGGCCTCGCGCGGGAAAAGCGTTCGCGTCCGCACGGTGGGGAGGGGTTGGGCGCGGTAGCTCCTATTGAGGAAGCTCGATTTCGGCTTCCGACGGGATGCGGAAGTAGGTCTCGGTCCAGTCGGTGAGTTTGTGCTCGAGCTCGCGGGTGATGGCGCCGTCGAGCATGCGCCAGCTCCAGTTGCCGCCCAGCGTGGCAGGGGTGTTGATGCGCGCCTCGTTGCCCAAGTTGAGCAGGTCCTGCATGGTGTAGATGCACGTGTCGCTCACGCTGGCGGCGATGGTGCGGTTGAGTGCATCTGCCATGGGTTCGCCGGCCTGCTGATGGGTGTACAGGGCTGCCTGCTCGCGCTGACGTGGGGTGGCCGTTCCCTCAAACCAACCGCGCGCCGTCTCGTTGTCGTGGGTGCCCACATAGGCGACGGTGTTGGCGATGTAGTTATGCGGCAGGTAGTACGAGTTGGTGCCCTCAAAGGCAAACTGCAGGATCTTCATGCCGGGGAAGCCCGAGTTGTCGCGCATGTCGATGACGCCGGGGGTGAGGAAGCCCAGGTCCTCGGCGATGATGGGCAGCGTGTCGAGCTTTTTCTCGAGCGTCTTGAAGAACTTGAGGCCGGGACCCTGCGTCCACGAACCGTAGGACGAATCGGGCGAGGAGAACGGCACCTCCCAATAGGCCTCGAAGCCGCGGAAGTGATCCAGGCGGATGACGTCGTACATGTCGAGGGCGGCGCGAATGCGGCCCTCCCACCAGGAGAAGCCGTCGGACTCCATGGCGTCCCAGTCGTAGATGGGGTTGCCCCAGTACTGGCCGGTGGCCGAGAACTGGTCGGGCGGCGTGCCGGCGACGCTCACCGGATTGCCGGCGGCGTCGATCTTAAAGAGCTCAGGCGTCGCCCACATCTCGACGGAGTCACGCGAGACATAGATGGGCAGGTCGCCGATGATGAGAATGTCGCGCTCGTTGGCATAGGCCTTGAGGCGGCTCCATTGGCGATCGAAGAAGTACTGCGTCATCTGGTGGTAGAGCATACGCTCCGGATGGTCGGCGCAGACCTTGGCGGAAGCCTCGCCGCGGGTGCGGAGCTCCGCGGGCCACTCCCAAAACGCCTTGAGACCGCACTCCTCTTTGACGGTCATGAACTCACAGTAGGGGATGAGCCAGTCCTCGTTGGCCTGGATAAAGTCATCGAAATCGGCCGGCTTGTCGGCAGCAAAGCGCTCAGCGGCGCGGTCGAGAATCTGACGGCGGCCGCCAAAGATAGCACCGTAGTCGACATTGCTGGGGTCGGATCCCAGATACACGCCATCGATATCGCGCTGCTCCAGATACCCTGCCTCGATAAGCTCGGCAAAGTCGATAAAGTTGGGGTTGCCTGCGCGGGCCGAGAACGACTGATAGGGCGAATCGCCATAGCTGGTCGTCGTAAGGGGCAGAATCTGCCAGTAATGTTGTTTGCACGAGGCGAGAAAATCGACGAAGTCGTAGGCATTCCAGCCAAAGCCGCCGATTCCGTATGGTCCGGGTAGAGATGAGACGGGCATGAGGACGCCGCTTGCACGCTCCATGAATGCGCTCACCAACCTTCTTGTTGTGGGGTCGGCCTGCCGATGGGTGTGCAGTCCGCCTCCGATGTTCTGATTTGATACGCCTATTGTAAAACATGTTGTTTAAACATGTACAGGCAAGATAAAAAAGTTGGTCGATTTTCGGCGAATGGTTACATGCCATGAAAAAGCCCCGACCTCACAACATGAGATCGGGGCAAGAGCGGTATGTAGGTTTTTACTACTCGGCGTCGGCGAAGCCGTTGGGGTTGTGGCTCTGCCAGTTCCAGCTATCGCGGCACATGTCCGCGATGTCGTACTGGGCCTTCCAGCCCATCATGCGCTCGGCCTTGGAGGCATCGCACCAGTTGGCAGCGATGTCGCCGGCGCGGCGCTCGCGGATCACGTAGGGCAGCTCCTTGCCACAAGCCTTGGAGAAGGCGGCGACGACCTCGAGTACCGAGGTGCCGGTGCCGGTGCCCAGGTTAAAGATCTCGACGCCGGTCTTGCCGTTCATCCAGTTAAGGGCGGCAACGTGACCAGAGGCCAGGTCGCACACGTGGATGTAGTCGCGCACGCCGGTGCCGTCGGGGGTGGGGTAGTCGTTGCCAAAGACCTGAACGGCCTCGAGCTTGCCCACGGC
>USMH01000251.1 GCA_900555745.1 uncultured Collinsella sp. | reverse complement strand
CTCACGAACCTGGTGAGCTCTATCCCCCGCGAGGAGTGGGGCACCTTTGACGTGCTCGTCTCCAACCCGCCTTACATTCCGACCGACGTCATGCGCTCGCTGCCGCACGAGGTCAAGGACTTTGAGCCCGATTTGGCGCTCGAGGGCGGCGCCGACGGCCTTGATATCTTCCGCCGCCTGCTCAATGCGGCGCCCTATATGCTGCGCGCCGGCGGCCTGTTTGCCTGCGAGCTCTACGAGGGCGCCCTCGACGCCGCCGCCGAGCTCTGCCGCCAGGCGGGCCTCTCGGACGTGCGCATCGTCCGCGACCTCACCGATCGTCCCCGCATCGTTCGAGCTATCGTCACCGAGCCCAAACAGCGCCAGTAATATCTATTAACTGGTTAACAAAAATTATAAAGTAGTTTATAATTAGGACGGCTGAAAGAGGTCGGCCCATGCAACCTCCTACCTTTCGGGAGATCATTGCCCTACTCAAGCACGATGGATTCGTGAAGGTCGCGCAAGTCGGTAGCCATGCTAAGTATGTTTCTGGTGACCGTGTTATCACCGTGAACGGCTCTGGTGGTGATCGACCAAAGAAGGGCACGTGGGCAAGTATTCGTCGCCAAGCTGGATGGTAGTTGGAGGCAAAATGAGGCAGCGATTTACCTATGACTGCGTTCTCATAAAAGAAGACGACGGTTACTGCGCTAGCTTCCCGCAGATTCCCGGCGCCTTTGCCGATGGCGATACGCGCGAAGAAGCGATCGCCCATGCCACCGAGGCACTGATGGCATTTTTGGCCGACGACCTCAACAACGGTTTGACTCCGGCAGAGTACGAACGCACGGCCGAGGTTGTGGCCCTTTCAGTCGAAATCGACCACGAGGACGCTCGGGAAGCGGCGTGCCGAACATTTAAAGACGCAGCGCTGGACCTCAAAGTCTCCGCTCCGCGGATTACCGCGCTGGTCAAAGCCGGAAAGCTCGATGTTGAACTCGTCGACGGCCGTCGGATGATAACGATAGACAGCATCGAGCGCTACGCCGCCCAAGAACGCCACGCCGGCAGGCCAAAGAAGTTCGTCGCAGTCCAATAACCCCCTCACTTTCACCGACTACTAGAGCCGCTCACCAAACCAACATGCGCTCTGGGCAAATAGGTTGAACGTTTCGTGCGAGAATGCCCCACAGTAAACAAACTTGCACCAGAGCGTAAGGGGCTGGCATACACATGCAGACGGTCTACCGGGTATACGAGGGAGCGCGCGAGCCGCATCGGCTCGCCGTTGAGCGTACGGCCGAGGTGCTCGGCTGTGGCGGCTTGGCGCTGATCCCGACCGAGACGGTCTACGGTGTCGCCGTAGCGGTTAACGCCTTCTCGGACGCCGTGCCCCAAGATACAAGCGAATTTCCATCGTGGCCGCGCGATCCGCAGGCTGCCGTCAACGGCGCCGCAGTCCCTGCGCTCGGCACCGGGTACCGTCGCATCTTTACCCTCAAACAGCGCGAGCTTACCCAAACGGTCGCCTGGCTGGTCGATGATGCCGAGGCCCTCGACCGCTACGGCGTGGATATTCCGGAAGAGGCCCGCGCACTTGCCCGAAGATGCTGGCCGGGCGCCCTGACTATCGTGATTAAGGCAGCCCCCTGTGTGCCGACCTTTATGCGCGCCGCCGACGACACGGTGGCCCTTCGCGCATCGGCCTCGCCCGTGGTGCAGGCGCTCATCCGCGCGTGCGGCAGTCCACTTGCCTGCACCAGCGCCAACACGCACGGCGCGCCCGCGCCGGCAAACTTTGCCGACGTTGAGGACCGCATTCTGGAGGGGGTCGATGTGGCCGTCGACGCGGGCGAGACCCCGTGCCGCGACGCTTCGACCATCGTGACGTTTAAGCATGGCGAGCTCCGGATCCTGCGCCAAGGCGCGCTTCCCGCATCAGAGATCGAGCGGGTCCTGTCCGACCCGATGCAATAGAAAGGTGTAAGCGATGTCGTTGAATCTAGGTAGCCTGGGTATGGAAGGCGCCTCGTTTAGCTTTGGCGGTTCCTACATCATGGCGCTCGACTGCGGCACCACCTCGGTACTCGCGACCATCGTCGACGAGTACGGCTGCATCGTCGCTCGGGCGCGTCGTAGCGTCAAAACCAGCTTCCCGCGCCCCGGCTGGGTGGAGCAGGATCCCACGGAGGTGCTTGCCAGCCAGATCGGCGTGATGATGGAGGTCCAGTTTAAGAGCGGCATCCATTCCGATCGCATCGCCGCCATCGGTATCTCCAACCAGCGCGAGACCAC
>USMH01000250.1 GCA_900555745.1 uncultured Collinsella sp. | reverse complement strand
GGTCTTGCCCTTGTTCTCGGGACGCTTGGCAAGCTGGATACCGGCCCAAACGGCAGCACCGGAGGAGATACCGACCAGCACACCCTCGCTGTGGCCGACAAGCTTGCCGGTGGCAAAGGCGTCGTCATTTTCGACGGTGATGATCTCGTCATAGATCTTGGTATCCAGAACCTCGGGGACAAAGCCCGCGCCGATGCCCTGGATCTTGTGCGCGCCCGCAACACCCTTGCTCAGAACGGGGGATGAGGCGGGCTCGACGGCGACGACCTTGACGTTGGGGTTCTGCTCCTTGAGGAACTCGCCCACGCCGGTCACGGTACCACCGGTGCCGACGCCGGCGACGAAGATGTCGACCTTGCCGTCGGTGTCGTCCCAGATCTCGGGGCCGGTCGTGGCCTTGTGGATGGCGGGGTTGGCGGGGTTCACAAACTGGCCGGCGATGATGCTGTTGGGAGTCTCCTTCTGCAGTTCCTCTGCCTTGGCGATAGCGCCCTTCATGCCCTTGGAGCCGTCGGTGAGCACGAGCTGCGCACCGTATGCCTGCATCAGCTTGCGGCGCTCGACGGACATGGTCTCGGGCATGGTGATGATCACCTTGTAGCCGCGGGCGGCCGCCACCGAGGCGATGCCGACGCCGGTGTTGCCGCTCGTGGGCTCGATGATGGTGTAGTCGCCGCCGCGCACGAGCTTGCCTGCCTTCTCGGCCTCGTCAATCATGTTCTTGGCGACGCGGTCTTTAACTGACCCAGCGGGGTTGAAGTATTCGAGTTTGACGAGCACACGAGCCTTGAGGTCCTCGTCGGCCTCAAAGTGAGTGAGCTCCAGGAGCGGGGTGTGGCCGATAAGCTGATCGATGGACGTGTAAACCTTGCTCATGGTGAACCTCCAAAGTGTTCAAATGACTGGATACCGTGTGGTTTTACGGTGTGTGTAGCAGCGAAACCCACAAACCTTATGGGTTGTTCGTTTTGCTGTTGGCAAGCATAGTAGACAGTAAAGCCTAGTAACGCAATAGGAAATAGAAGATTATTACGAGTCGATTAACCATCTTGACCGGAACGGGTATTTTCAAAACCAATTTTTCGGCTAGAATTTCTACGGACTAAATGACCGAAAGGCAGCACTATACATGTTGGTTTCTACTAAGGGCAGATATGCCCTGCGCGTTATGGTCGACCTGGCCGAGCACCAGGCGGCCGGTCGCATCCCGCTCAAAGAGATCGCGGCGCGCCAGGGGATTTCCGAGAAATATCTGGAGAACATCTTGGCTACGCTCGTGCGCGCCAACATGCTTTCGGGTATGCGTGGCAAGGGCGGCGGCTATGTGCTCACGCGCCCGCCCGAGCAGTACACGGTGGGCGAGATCTTGCGCCTGACCGAGGGCAGTCTGGCGCCGGTCGCCTGCCTGGATGGCGACTGCAAGGGCTGCTCGCGTTCGGATGAGTGCCCCACGCTCGACGTGTGGAAGAACCTGGACAAGCTCATCAACGACTACCTCGACGGTGTGACGCTCGATCAACTTGTCGCTCCCAACCATGGCTACGACTACGTCATCTAACCCACACCTGCATTTGGGGACGGGGTGGAAATGGTAGATTCTCTCGCCCTTTGAGACTTGAAAAATAAGAAGGCCGCCCATTTTTGCGATGGGCGGCCTTCGTTTTGGGCTGCTGAGACGGACACGGCCGGAATGGCCGTTTTAGTCCTCGGCGATGCTGTCGAGGATGCTGCGCGTGATGGACACCAGGATGCTGCCCATAAAGGCCGATCCAAAGCTGGCGATGGAGATGCCGACGCCCAGCAGGTTGACCGACAGGTAGCTCGCGAGCTCAAGCATAAAGCTGTTGACGACAAGCTGGAAAATGCCCAGCGTAATGATCGTGAGCGGCAGCGAGATGACCGTGAGGAACGGTTTGACGAACGAATCGACGATGTTCAGGAACAGTCCCACAAAGGCAAAGCAGACCCAGGCCTCGGCAAAGCCGAAGGGTTGGATACCAGGGACGAGGAACGTGGCGATCGCGATGGCGATCGAGGTGAAGAGCCAGTTAAGCATAAAGCGCATGGCGTGAATCCTTTCTTGCGCCGGGATTACTGGCGTCGCGTGAAGCGGCTTACGGCGGCGACCTGGATGGTTGCGCGGGCGCGCCGCGGTGTTTGGGCGCCCATTGTCTCAAATATTCGTGGAGCTTACGTGCGCATACGGTTTCTAAACGGCGTTCGTCCTGAAAAACGCGCCGCTGGCAGAGAGTCTTGTCGCTTTAGTTTGGTGGTGTGCTACACTGCTACGG
>USMH01000249.1 GCA_900555745.1 uncultured Collinsella sp. | reverse complement strand
TGTTATCGCATCTTTTTACCGAGACCAAACTCTATACATAAGAAACAGGCTCTCCTGTAAAAATGTCGGAAGCAATCGTAAAATTGCACAACAACGCCGCACCCGAAAGTCAAATGCGGCGTCTACATCAATATCTATGTTGTATCGCTATGCGAATGGCTCGTCCTGCTGTATGGGAAACGTCACCGTAATGGTGGTTCCCACGCCCAACTCGCTCGACAGATCGAGCGTGGCGTGATGATACAGGGCCGCATGCTTGACAATGGCAAGCCCCAGACCGGTTCCGCCGCGTGCCTTGGACCTACTCTTGTCCACGCGATAGAACCGCTCAAATACCTTGCCCTGTTCTTCAGGCGCGATACCGATTCCCGTGTCGGCGACCGCAAGGAACGGATGGCCTTCGTCGTTGGTGCCGCACTGCAGCGTAACTGTACCGCCGGGTCGATTGTAGCGGATGGCGTTGCTTGCCAGATTATAGATGAGCTCGTCAATCAAGCGCGACACGCCCTCGATGACCACAGGCTTGGTCTCATGACTTATCGTCACATTCGCCTGACGGGCGACCTGTTCAAGACGCTGCTCGACCGCGTAGATGGCACGCGAGAGCTCAATAGGCTCCGTGGACCCAATGGGCACCGCCTCGCCCTCAGTTGCACGCTCGGCCTCGTCCAAGTTAGACAGCGTAAGGATGTCGTTGACAAGCGCTGCCAAGCGGCCCGCCTCACGATAGATGCGACCGCCAAAGTTGCGCAGGTCGTCCTCGCCCTCGACCATGCCGTTTGCGATGAGCTCGGCATAGCCCGAAATCGCCGTAAGCGGCGTCTTGAGCTCATGGGTGATATTCGCCGTGAACTCGCGGCGCATACGATCGTTGTCCGCCAGCACCGCCATTTGGCGCTTGAGTTCCTGGCGCTGCGACTCGATACGCTCAAGCATGGGGACCATCTCGGCATAGGCGTGCTCATAGCTACGGCGTGGGTGGTCCAAATCCACCTCTTGCAACGGCGCGATGATGGCACGGGACTCGCGGCGCGCCATAAAAAACGAGAGTACCGCACCCGCTGCTGCGATAAGCAGCATCGGCGCCACCATCGACAGCAAAATCGCCGCAACGCCAGGCTGGGCCTGCGCCAAGCGGACAACCTGGCCGTTATCAAGGGCGACGGCGCGATACAGCATAATCTCGTCGAGCGTAGAGCTTGCGCGCTCCGCGGAACCCGAACCATTCTCAAAGGCCTCGATGACCTCGGGGCGATCGCCATGGTTGGGCAGTGTGGAAGGCGGCGCCTCGTTGTCGTAGGCAACCGATCCATCCTTATTAATCAGCGTGATGCGCAAGTCCTCGCGATCAAGGCTACGCAAGAACGGGATGGGCTCCTGCTGCTCGTCGAGGGCGGCAGCAATGAGCTCGGTTTCCTGCGCCAGATTGGCACTCGTGGCATCCGCCAAGGTGTTTTGCACAAAGAACGCACCCAGCACCGTAAACGCCACGATAACCGCCATGGCGCAGACAAAGATCGTCACAAAAACGCGGTGCGACAGCGTATGTTTTCCCTGGGGGGCGAAGACCACGGGTTACTCCTCCGATGCGGTGGCCGCGGTGACGTCACCTTCGGCACCATCACCGGCAGAAGGCTCGGCCAAGCGGTAGCCCACGCCGCGCACGGTCTCGATGGCGCCGGCATGCTCGCCCAGTTTTTGGCGAAGCGTCTGCACGTGCACGTCAACAGTGCGCGAACCGCCGTCGAAGTCCCAGCCCCACACGCTCTGCAGCAACGACTCGCGGGTAAAGACCACGCCGGGCTTGCGCATGAGGTACTCGAGCAGGTCGAACTCGCGCAGGGTGAGCTTAAGCGACTCGCCGGCAACAGTCACCTCACGATGGCTGGGCGAGAGCACGATGTCGCCCACGCTGAGCACATCGCTTGCCTGTTTGACCATGCCGCCGCGACGCAGCAGTGCGCGGCAGCGGCTGGCGAGCTCCATGAGCGAAAACGGCTTAGTCAGGTAATCGTCGGCACCGCCATCGAGCGCCATCACCTTGTCGAGCTCGGTATCCTTGGCGGTAAGCATCATGATGGGCACCGTCGCCGTCAGGCGATCGGCACGCAGTCGACGCATAATCGCCAAGCCATCGGTATCGGGCAGCATGATGTCGAGCAGGACGGCATCGGGTACCCGTCGCGCCACAGCAGCCTTAAACTCACCGTCGCACGAAAAGCCCTCGGCCTCAATCCCCTGCTTGCGCAGCGCATAGACCGTCAAATCCCTGATGTTGTCATCGTCCTCGACGTAATAGATCAT
>USMH01000248.1 GCA_900555745.1 uncultured Collinsella sp. | reverse complement strand
GCAGTGCTGTTTGACATGGACGGCGTGCTGGTCGATACCGAGTGGTTCTACAACCGTCGTCGCGTGGCGTTTATGGAGGAGAAGGGGTTCCACTTTGACGAGATCCCCGATCTTTCGGGGTCTAACGAGCCGGCCATTTGGGAGGCGCTGGTGCCCGACGATGTTGAGCTGCGCGAGCGTCTGCGCGTGGAGTACAAGCAGGTCTATAGCCCGGACCATCCCGTTCCGTATGCCGAGCTGCTCAACGAGCAGACGGAGCCGGTGATGCGTGAGCTGCACGAGCGTGGCGTGAAGTGTGCCATCGCGAGCTCGTCCTATCGCGAGTTGATCGACGAGCTGGTGGAGATTGCCGGTATCGCCGACGTGCTGGACTACACCATCAGCGGTCACGAGTGCAGTGCGTTTAAGCCCGACCCCGAGATCTACCTGCGTGCCATGGAGGCGCTGGGGGTGGAGCCTGCCGAGTGCCTGGTTATCGAGGATTCGCCTTTGGGCATCGAGGCTGGTAAGCGCTCCGGCGCCCGCGTCCTGGCGCTGCGTCCGCATGAGGGTGTCAACCTCGATCAATCGCGAGCCGATGCCGTTATCGATAATCTGACCGACATTTTGGCCGCTTTGTAGCGTCAATCCGCCGCGAGAAGCACTGATTCACGCGTCTTTTGCTGCGGATTGGCTCGATTTGGTTTCGATTTTGATCCGTTTGGCTTCGATTCGGGCTAAGTGAGTAGACTTTTTGGCGCAGGCCGAGCACAATGCATATCTTCCTTTGTAAAACCGCAGGTCACAGGGGTGGCGGTTTTGGGTGTGCTCGGCAGATCGTAAAAAGTCTACTCACTTGTAATTTGGGCCTTTGGTCGTGGGGTTGCTGGTCCCGCTTTGGTTGTCGAGAGAGGGTGAATTGAAGCGCCCCCGCACGCTCCATGCTACAATCGCGGACATACCCCACAACTACATCTGCCTTCGAAAGGAGCCTGCGTGGCGAACGCCATCGATCAGCTCACGGACCGAGTGCTCGTGCTCGGCCGCCTTACCATCGTCCGCCGCGCCATTACTGCCGTGGCGGTCACGATTTCCGCCGTTCTCCAGACATTTCTGATCCAGGCGTTCATCCAGCCCGCCGACCTGCTTCCGAGCGGTCTTACCGGCGTCGCGGTCCTGCTCGATCGCGTTACCTCGCTCGGCGGCGTTCACGTCGACATCTCGCTCGGTATGCTCGCGCTCAACATTCCCGTGGCGCTCCTATGCTGGAGCGGCATTAGCAAGCGCTTCGTCATCTTCTCGATGATGCAGGTCGTGCTCTCGTCGCTGTTTCTCAACGTCTTTCACTTCGCGCCGTTTTTGGGCGACAAGATCATGCTCATCATTTTTGGCGGCGTGGTCTCGGGCCTGGGCGCTGCCATCGCGCTTAAGTCCGGCGCATCCACCGGCGGCACCGACTTTATCGCGCTGTGGGTCTCCAACCACACGGGCAAGACCATCTGGGGCGTCATCTTTGGTTTCAACTGCTTTATCCTGGCGATCTTTGGCTTTATGTTTGGCTGGGACAAGGCGGCGTATTCCATCGTGTTCCAGTTTATTTCGACCAAGACCATCGACAGTTTCTATCGTCGCTACGATCGCGTGACGCTGCAGATCACGACGCGTAAGGCAGACGAGGTCATGACTGCCTACGTAAACCATTTTCAGCACGGCATTAGCTGCGCCGAGGTCGTCGGCGGATATAGCCGCGAAAAGATGTACCTGCTGAACACCGTTGTCTCGACCTACGAGAGTCAGGACATTATCAAGCTGGTGTGCGACGTTGATTCCGGCGCCGTGATCAACGTGTTCCACACGCTCAACTTTGTGGGCGGCTGGTGGGGTGGTCATGTCGACGAGCCCATGCCCACGGCCGTTCCCGATCCCGACAAGCCCGCACGCATGGCCAGCAGGCAGGCGCGCCTCAGCGAACAGGACAGCCTGCAGCAGGACGACGGCAAGTAGGGTATTGGCATTTTGCCGGTCCTGCGCAACCCATCCGAACGAGCCCCCCGAAAGCCCCGTTGCTTTCGAGGGCTCTCGTTTGCCCAGATAAAACCTACCAAAATGAAGCTGTCGCTTTTTGGTAGGGAGGGTGTATCGTTTTATCATTATGAGGTAATATGAAACTAGACGTTATATACGTATTAGTTATTTCGATATTTCGATAAGAGTGATTAGATATGCCTGCACCCAAAAATGCACCGCTTTACCAGCAGATTTACGACGAAATTAAGGATGCGATCGAGAAAGGTGTTTATGCACCCAAGGAGCGTATTCCGTCCGAGC
>USMH01000247.1 GCA_900555745.1 uncultured Collinsella sp. | reverse complement strand
TGTGTTGCGTCCCTGAGGACTACAAGGTCGAAACGAAGTTGGACAGGCGGCGGAGGCCTTCGTCCAGGTCTTTGTCGGAGACGCAGTAGCTTAAGCGGACGTGGCCTTCGGTGCCGAAGCAGTCGCCCGGGACTAGGGCTACGTTTGCTTCTTTGATGGCTTTGATGCAGAAGTCTTCGCTGGTTAGACCGAATTTTTTGATGCTCGGGAAAGTGTAGAAGGCTCCTGCGGGCTCTACTACGTCGAGGCCCATGGCGTCTAAGGCTGCGAGTACGCGTTCGCGACGGGCTCGGTAGACTTTGAGCATGGGGGTTGGGTCGACGGTCAGGGCTCGGGCTGCGGCGTCCATTTCGAAGGAGACAGCACTCGATACTAAGTATTGGTGGGCCTTTGCGATCTCGGCGATGACGGGGGTTGCCGCTGCGAGCCAGCCCAGGCGCCAGCCGGTCATAGCCCAGGGCTTGGAGAAGCTCTCGATGATGACCGTCTGCTCGCGAAGCTCTGAGTGGCGCTGGGCAAAGCGCTCGTAGCCGTCCACGTAGACCAGGCGGTTGTATACGTCGTCGCAGATCACGTAGATGCCCGCCTGCTCCGCCACGTGTGCCACGGCGTCGAGCGATGCTGCGTTGAGGATGCAGCCCGTGGGGTTGTTGGGCGAGCAGATGACGATGGCCTTGGTCGCCGGCGTCACGCAAGCACGAAGCGCATCCTCGTCAATCTGAAATTGTGCAGGCTCCGTATCCAAAAAGACCGCTTTGGCGTGGTTGGCCACGACGATGCTCTCGTACAGGCCAAAGGCCGGCGTGGGGATAATGACCTCGTCGCCGGGGTTGAGTATGGCCATGAATGTTGCCGACAGGGCCTCGGTCGCGCCGTCGGTCAGGATGACCTCGTCGGCCGAAAACGTAAGGCCCGCGCCCCCCATGTAGGCAGACAACGCCTCACGCAGGGCGGGGCGACCGTTGTTGGGCGGATAGTGCGTGTCACCGCGGTCCAGTGCGGCGGTCACCTCGGCGCTAATCACATCGGGCGTGGGAAAATCGGGCTCGCCGAGCGCGAGCGCGATGCACCCCGGATGCTGGGCGGCGAGCGCGTTGATCCGGCGGATACCGGAGGGCTTGAGCATGGCAAGCGAGGTATTCATGGGCAGACGCATGGCGTTCCTTTCGTAAGGGTTGCACTAGGATAGCGCGGCGGGGCGCCACCAGACGGTGTAACCTAAACGGAAACGAGCCGGAAAGGAGATGGCATGGAGACGACCGCGCGCGGCGACGTACCAAAAACACTGCACACCGTTGCGTATATCAGTATTCCCAATAGCGCCGATCTTGAGTTTTTGCTTTGGGACCTGCAGGATGCCATCGCCGCCTATGCGCAGCTTTCCAGCACCGCGCTCCCCCACCCGGTCGACATGAAGGCAAATGACACCGGTGCAGTCGATGGCATGGTGCTCGCCGTTGATGATGCATTTGACGATGAAGCGATGATCGCTGTCGAGCAGATACTCGATCGCCTTGGGAATACAGAGACACGAGTCTATGTCGTCGTCCAGGCCCTGTCCAAAAACAACAAGCAGGCGGACGAGGTCCTCGGCCGCCTGTACCGGGCATGCATTCTACGTGACCTGCCATGGTGCGACGGCGTTGTCATCTATGCCGGCAGCGGCATCGCAGCGCTTCGCCACTCCCCGCGTATGGGCCTCTTGCGCCGGCCATTTTCCGAAGCGATGGACAAGCTCGTAGGCGCCGTTCGCATGGGCTGCTCCATTGAGCATGCACAGCTGCTTGGCGGTGGCAATGCCGGTAGCGTCGATGCCGACGGCATGGTGCGCGTCAAGCCCACCGTGCCCGCACCAATCTGGCGCGCCATCATCAAACGCCTCGGCGCCCATGCTCAATCAAGGATCTAGACTACCGTGCGGTCCAGTCAACTGCCTCGCACCAGCGCTCGACAAGGCGTTCCAGACGCCACGCCGCATTGGCGGGACTTGTCGACGGCAGAACGATGGCCGGCAGCCCGGTGCGCTCTTGTAGATAGCGCTTGTAGAGCCGGCCAGCTGTACCACCGTTGCATATCACCTGCTCAATGGGAGCTGCGCCGGTAATGCGCTCGATATGTGCCGGCACAACGTTACGAATGCTCGCATCGCTCGAGCCCTTAATGTCGCAGCTCTCGATCACGTCCCACAGGGCCACGCCGCCGTTCAGCAGCATAGCCCGCTTGGCGGCAATCGAGGCGTCAAGCGTCACGGGCTCGCCGCTCGCCAAAGAGTCTCCCTCGTTGGGCGGCACGGGCGCACCAAGGCACGCGGCCATCA
>USMH01000246.1 GCA_900555745.1 uncultured Collinsella sp. | reverse complement strand
ATTGCACACCGTGTGCATCAACACGTAAAGGCAATATTTGGAATGTGACAAAGGGCAGTCCCTTTGTCACATTCAGCGACCGCCTAGGTTGTGCCAGTTGTGCCTGGCTTTTGGAGCGGCATTGCTGATTGTTCAAAATGTCATTCGTGGGTAGAATAGTGTCGACGGCAGCCCAAGTTCTGGAAAGCTGGGCAGCGCCGTTGTTTGCATTAGGGGGTCAACGCCTTAGCGGCGGCGACCCCTTCTGTTGCGCTTCGAACGCTGCTTGAGTGCCTCGGAAAGGCCGACGAGCGCCGTGAAGAACGAGACCAAAGCGGTCAGAAGTCTCACGAAATCAATCAAATCGGTCATGGGCATCACCTCCCATCAGATGGAGGGCGCTGCCCGGCACATGGAACTGCCGCCAACGATACCGATTCTATCAAAGCGTAGTTGTATATGCGAATATATGTTCGTATTCCAAGAACACAGACCACTGTGACAAAGGGGCTGCCCCTTTGTCACATTATTCGATGACGGTGCGAGAGTTTTGCTTGTGCATGGTGGCGAGCATGTGTTCGGGGACGGCGTGGACCATGCAACTGCCGATAGTTGCGCTCGCGGCGGCCTTGGCTGCATCGCTTGCGTTTTTGGTCGCGTAGCTGTGACGAAAACGATTGAGCATGGCGATATCGTTGCCGCCGTCGCCGTAGACCGCGACCTCATCCTCGGCAATACCGTAGTAGCCCGCCAGCCAGGCCACGCTCTCGCCCTTGTTGCACGCCACGTCCGTGATCTCGAACATCACCGGATCGAACGGCGCGTTGACCACGCGGTCCGATCGCTCGGCCAAATATGCTTTAAGGTCACGCTCCAGCTCGGGCGAGGTCACGCGGCAGTTGATCTTGCACACATCGTGGCGCTGGATGTCACCGATCGACTGGTCGAAATATTGCTCCTCGTGATACCCGCCACGTGCACGCATGCCACGCATCACGATACGCTTGATAGGGCTGTCCTTTTTAAAGCCCGCCTGATGCATCTCGAACGAGCCGCTCGAGAACATGCCATCGGGCGTGGAGCAATCAAAGCAAATGTCCGGAAACTCCTTGAGCAGTTCCTCGGTGATCTGCGGGTCAATGGTCCAGGTTTTGAGCACCTCGCCATGACTGTCGCGCACGATGGATCCATTGGAGCAGCAGGCGTCAAGCGCCAGGCCCGTAAAGCCATGCTCGCCGATCGGCAGCGTCGAGCGTCCGGTCGCGGGAACCACATGCAGGCCAGCTTCGGTCAGCTCGCGAATGGCACGGCGGATGGTCCCATCTGCCTCGTGTAGGGCGTTCAGCAGCGTTCCGTCTAAGTCACTCGCAAACATCTTGATCATGGGCGTGCCTCTCCTTCGTCTGCACGATATTGTAGACGAAGGAGAGGCACGCCCAAACAATGCCGTCACGACGCGACGTGCCACTGCCTTCACAAATTCACGGTGCCCCAGCGCGCTAAGACAATCGCCACAAGCGACTTTTCAGCCGATAAAACAGCGCCGTCGTCAACGTCAGCACCGCCAGCATGCCTGCGAATACAATCGCCGGTGTCCATCGATCATATGCGAGCCCATAAACCAATTGGCCAATAGGCGTTGCACAGGAAAGCATCATATAAACGAGTGCCAGCACTTTTCCGCAGAGTTCCTTTGGCGCTGACCGCTGAACAAATGAAACGATTTCGACCGATGCAATGCTTGCCCACGCCATGACCCATGCCGAGCCGGCCACAAGCGCGGCAAACGCAAATTCATTAGGACCGCTCAGTAGCGTGACAATAATCGGTACGACTCCAAAACAGATCATCGCAACATATCGACATATGCCCTTGAAGGAAAAACGATGCGGCCAAATACCGACCAAACCACTGCCGACAAGACCACCCAAGCCCATAGCCACCTCAATAATCCCAACAAAGGATGACTGCATTCCGAGATGCTTTGCAACAATAACGGGAGCACCAATCGTTAACCCAACTAACGCAAGGTTCAAAATAGCCGCAAGCAAAAACACAACGAGCAATGATGCGTTTTGAAACAGGTACCGAATCGACTCCCGAAAATCGCTTCGGCATGTCGAGCAAGTCGTACTGTCCCCTGTCATTCCAGATGAGGCATTTTGCTTGAGTGCGCCCCCGAACAGTAGGGCTGACATCGCAAACGTCAACGCCGCGGTTTCGCATAGAGCATCGATACCAAAGCACCCATAGACTGCCGTCCCGACTACAGGCCCCAAGATATTGCTCGCCATGGTTATCTGCGAGACCAACGCAGTGGCACGCTCAACCTTTTCTGGGCCCGTCATGCGCACC
>USMH01000245.1 GCA_900555745.1 uncultured Collinsella sp. | reverse complement strand
GCCCAAAACCACATCCATGCCGCGGTGTTCTGCTCGCCGCACAATCCCTGCGGCCGCGTATGGGAGCGTGACGAGATCGAGCGCGCCATGGACATCTATCGCCAGCACGATTGCGTGGTGATCTCGGACGAGATTTGGTCCGATATCATCCTGCCGGGGCACAAGCACATCCCGACGCAGTCGGTGAGCGAGGATGCCCGCATGCGCACGGTTGCCCTCTACGCGCCCAGCAAGACGTTCAACCTGGCGGGCCTGGTCGGCAGCTACCACATCATCTATAACGAGACGCTGCGCGACCGCGTGTGCGCTGTGTCCAACAAGACCCACTACAACGAGATGAATGTCCTCTCCATGCATGCGCTTATCGGTGCCTACCAGCCGCAGGGCTATGAGTGGGTGGACGAGCTCAATCAGGTGCTTGCCGGCAATATCGAGTACTTCTGCAATTACGTGGACGAGCATTTTGAGGGCGTGTCCTATTCGCGTCCGCAGGGCACGTACATGGTGTTTCTGGACTGCACCGAGTGGTGCCGCGAGCATGGCCGCGATATTCAGTGGTTGCTCGACGAGGGGGCGCGCGTGGGCGTTGGCTACCAGGATGGCCGTCCGTTCCACGGGCCCTGCCACATTCGCGTGAATCTGGCGCTGCCGCTTTCGCGCGTGAGGGAAGCGTGCGACCGCCTGGACCGCTACGTTTTTAATGCACGGTAGGCGTGCGCTGCATGCGGGACCTTCTGCCAAGTCGGCTGGAAGGCCCCGCATGGTAGAACGTCTGTAACCATTGGGCACTCGTGTGGTTTTGTTTGCTATTATCTTTAACCATTTCAGTTTGTAAACAGGATCGTCTGGAGCTCGATGAAAAGACCCCGTCGCTCGGTTGCCATATCGTTGTTTGTTGCGCTTGCGGTAGCGTGCGCCTTTGTCGTAGCGATAGCTGGCTGTTTTGGGCGTAATGACGAAGCCTCGACGTCTGCATTAGAAGGCCTGGACGCCTCGCGGGCCAAAGACGACAACCTTAAGACGCTCAACGTCGGCAGCGACCTCTATCCACCGTTTGTGTATACCGACGAGTACGGCGATATCGTTGGCCTGGATGTCGAGATATTGACCGAGGCTTTGGCCCGCATTGGTTACAAGCCAAAGTACCAGCTGATCGATTGGGAAAAGAAGAACGAGCTACTGGCGAGCGGCGAGCTCGATTGCGTCATGGGCAGCTTTAGCATGACGGGTCGCGAAAACGAGTATCGTTGGGCCGGCCCGTACCTTGCGAGCCGCCAGGTGGTCGCGGTCGATCCCCAGAGCGATATCTACACGCTTGCCGATCTTGAGGATAAGGTTGTGGCGGTCCAGTCCACCACCAAGCCCGAGGACATTTTGCTCAATCATACAAATGAAAACGTTCCGCAGATCAAAGAGCTCTACTGCTTTTCGGACCGCTCATACCTGAACCCGGCGCTCGTCGAGGGTCTGGTCGACGCTATCGCCGCGCATGAGTCCTCGCTGCTCACCTACGAAAAAGACTATGGCGTAACGTATCGCATTTTGGATGAGCCGCTGCTAGAGGTTGGTTTGGGCACCGCTTTCGATATCAACGATACGCGTGGCATCGACGTTAAGCTCACTCATGCCTACCAAGAAATGCTTGCCGATGGCGCCATGGAACGTCTGGTGTCAAAGTACTTTGATGACCCTTCGCCATTTTTGAATATGGAGGGCCTGTCATGATCGATGCGCCCGACCACGCCGCTCAGGAGCGGGGCAATCGTTCGACAGGGGCATGGCTCCTTGTCGCCCTGCTGGGGATAGCGCTCTCGGTTGTTGCCGGCATGATGAGCTACGGCTACACGACAGCTCAGGCCGAGCAGCGCTTTGCCGACGTTGTCGATTACGTGGCGACGCAGAGCCTTTCCTACGATGCATTCAATAGCGCCTATACGACCAAAAACCTGATTCGCGTTATGGAGATCGCCGGAGAGACAGCGCGCGATATGGAGCGCGACGGTTCGGTGGATAACGCCATGCTGGAGCAATATGCCGACCAGTTCAACGTGAGCGCACTGATCGTGACGGACGCATCGGGCAATTTGGTGTCCGAGTCCTCGACGGATGGCGTGGGCTACGAGTCACTCGCTACGTATCTCAAGGAAGCACCCGTGCTGGAGGTGGCGGCCCATCCGCTTAAGTCCTATACCGCCCGCATCACACTTGCGGATGACTCGGTCGCAGACATTGGCTGCGTGACCCGGCGGGATGACGAGGGTATCGTTGTCGCGGTAAGGCATCAGAGCGCGAAGGCAGTTGCAAGCAATACGCTCAAACTGCAGAGCCTGCTCGGTGGTTATG
>USMH01000244.1 GCA_900555745.1 uncultured Collinsella sp. | reverse complement strand
GGGCTACACCATGCAGGTCGAGGAGGACGAGCGCTTCCTGACCACGCGCCAGGAGGTGTTGGACAAGCTCGCCGTCTACTGCGGTGGACGTGCCGCCGAGGAGCTCATCTTTGGTGAGATGACGACCGGCGCGGCCAACGATATCGAGCAGGCCACCAAGCTCGCCCGTAACATGGTGACGCGCTTTGGTATGTCCGATGAGTTTGGCATGATGGCGCTCGGTACCGTCCAGAATGCGTACCTCAACCAGGACACGTCGCTCACCTGCGCCCCCGGTACGGCCGAGCGCGTGGACGCGATTGTCGCCAAGCTGATCGAGGATGCGCACGACCGCGCCCTGCAGATCCTGAAGGAGAACAAGTTCAAGCTTCATGAGCTGGCTCGTTATCTGTACAAGAAGGAGACCATCACGGGCGAGGAGTTTATGAATCTCCTTACGCGCGAGAATCCGCTGATGCCAAAGCAGCAGTAATACTAGTTGCGCAGTGTCAATCGCCCCATTTGAGTGTCAAACTCAAATGGGGCGTTTTGCGTGGGGAGAGTTGTATGTGAAGATCGTGGTAAGTGCCTGTTTGATGGGCGAGAGCTGCAAGTATAACGGGCTCGATAACTACCATCGCGAGCTGGTCGAAGCGTGCGAACGCACGGGAACCGAGGTTCTGTTGGTGTGCCCCGAGGTTTTTGGCGGTCTGCCCACGCCGCGCAAGCCTTCCGAGATTGTGAACGGCGAGGTACGTAACTGCGAGGGTATCTCGGTCGATCGCGAGTTTCGCCTGGGCGCTCAACGTGCGCTCGATATGTGCGAGCAGGAGGGCGGCCCGTCAGAGATCGCTGCATGTATCTTGCAGGACCGCAGTCCCTCGTGCGGCGCGGGTCGCATCTACGACGGCTCCTTTAGCGGTACGCTCACCGCGGGCAACGGTGTTTTTGTCGATTTGCTGCTGCGTCACGGGTACCGTGTGATTCCGGCTAGCGAGTTCGACCCCAGCATGTTGAAGTAGTAAATAAAAGGGGCGGCCATCGAGTAGATGGTCGCCCCTTTTGCTGGCAAGCTAAACTATTTCACCAATTGTTCAATGGTATTTACCCATATAAAACCTGCCAAAATAAACCTGTCACTTTTTGGTAGGTTAGGCGAGGAGGGTGTGGCCGTAGGCGTCGGCGGCCTTGATGGCGGCGGCGAACTTTTCGTCGGTGAAGGGCTCGGGGTTTCCCTGCTTCCACTCGTTGGTGGCGTGTGCGAACTCGCACAGGGCCGGGATGTCTGCCTCGGAAAGCCCGACCTGCTCAAGCGTCACGGGCAGGCCCATCTGCTTGTTAAAGGCAGCGTAGCGTTCAAGGTTCTCGGTGTCGCCCGTATAGGCAAACAGGACCAGCACGCCCAGGCTCACGACCTCGCCGTGCAGGTAGGTGCCCTCACGCGGAATGCTGCACGTGGCGTTGTAGAACGCATGTGCCACGCTCGAGTTGTAGTAGTAATCGTTTTGGTTGGTCAGGTTGGAGACGTAGCCCGTGTTGACCACGATGTCGAGCGCGATCTGCTTGACGGCCTCGCTCGACAGGTCCTGGCGCACGTCCTCTAGACCCTGGACGCCATAGGTAAACAGCGGCTCGGAGCAGGTATGGGCGAGTGCCAGGCCAAGTCCAGCGGTGTGCTCCAGGTTGCCAGCGCTCGTGGCGTACTCGACCTCGGGCTGCTTGGACAGGGCATCGCCTACGCCGGCCCAGAAGTACTCCGCCGGAGCCTCGGCGATTATCTTGGGGTTGATGAAGATGTGCGCAGGGCGGTTGGGGTACGAATAGCCCTCGAGCGAGCCATCGTCGTTGTAGACAACGGCAATGGCGGTCGCGGCGGAACAGTTAGAGCAAATCGTCGGCACCGTAAAGACGATCTTCTTGAGCTCGATGGCTGCGGTCTTGACGGTGTCGAGCGCCTTGCCGCCGCCGCATGCGATAAGCACGTCAGCTTCCTGACAGGCGGTGGAGTTCACGACCTTGGCGATATTGGCACGCGTGCTGTTGGTGCCATAGACGCGCGTCTCCAGAATCTCGACGTCGGTACCTGCCAGTGCAGCTTCAATGCCGGGAAGAGCTGCGGCCAGTGCCCGCTTGCCACCGATGATCGCGACCTTGGTCGCTCCGTATTCGGCCAGCGCGCCGGGCAGCTCGTCAAAGCAATCCTCGCCGACGGTATAGTCGCTCATTCCAATTGTGCGCATAGGTACCTTCTTTCGTGAGATAGAGTGCTTTCAGGTATTTTGCTCCTAGAGCAGGGCTGTAATAGCGAGAAATTTCGAACGTATAAAACCAGTGTTGAGGGTTTTTCGCCGGCGCGGAACGTGCTAGCATACT
>USMH01000243.1 GCA_900555745.1 uncultured Collinsella sp. | reverse complement strand
TGCACAACAACCCCTCGGTAAACGGCAACAACCCTCCGCGAAATCTTAAGGAATTGCGCTCAACCTACAGCTTAATGTCAAAGTTGATCTCGGGGACGGCGGCCAGGTCGGCCAACGTCACGCCGTCGACGTACTTTTCGATCACGTCGTCCAGGCCGCGCCAGAACTTGACGGTCGAGCAAAGATCGCTGCGAGTGCAGCTGTTGTCGATGCCATCGCACGCCACTGGAGCCGTGCTGCCCTCGACGGCGCGCAGGATGTCGCCGGCACGTACCTCGGCTGGATCCTTGGCCATCATGTAGCCGCCGCCCTTGCCGCGCACGCTCTTAAGCAGGCCCGCCTTCATAAGCGGACGAACCAGCTGTTCCAGATACTTTTGTGAGATATGCTCGCGGTCGGCAACCTCGCGCAGGGCAATCTTGCCCTCGGCGTCGCCCAGCGCCGCGATATAGATCATCAGCCGGAGGGCATAGCGGCCCTTGGAAGAAATGAGCATACCTACCCTCCCATCGCATCTGGGACAACATAACCAGCTTTGTTTGTCCCAAATCTTAAGTAAATGGGACAAACACAACAGGTTATTTTGTCCCAGAATTTGAAAAGTCGAGTGGATTAGTCGGGTTTTCCCTTGACTAACGCCGAACCCATAGTAACTTTATTCCGAGAAGATTCCTAGGGTTTAGTACACCTATGAGTACACCATATACAGAGAGGGACAGCATGAGCGCAAATCCGCTGCTTTCCATCGAAGGTCTGACCGCCTCCGTGGACGAGAAGACCATCCTCCACAACGTCAACCTCAACGTCGCCGCCGGCGAGACCCACGTGCTGATGGGACCCAACGGCGCCGGCAAGTCCACCCTGGGCCACCTGGTCATGGGCGACCCCGTCTACACGGTCAACGACGGCCGTATCGTCTTTGACCGCCAGGACATCACCGAGCTCACCACCGACAAGCGTTCGCGCGCCGGCCTGTTCCTGAGCTTCCAGGCCCCGGTCGAGATTCCGGGCGTGCCGCTGTCGAGCTTTTTGCGTGCCAGCATCGCCGGCCGTCCCGGCCTGGAGATGAAGGGCAAGGAATTCCGCCGTCGCGTCAAGGAGCTCGCGGCCGAGCTCAACATGGATACCGCCTACCTCAACCGCGAGTTGGGCGTAGGCTTCTCGGGCGGCGAGAAGAAGAAGGTCGAGATGCTCCAGCTTCTGCTGCTGCAGCCCAAACTCGCCATCCTGGACGAAACCGACTCCGGCCTGGACGTCGACGCCCTGTCCACCGTCAGCCACGGCATGGACGCGTACCGCAAGAGCTGCGACGGCTCCATGCTCATCATCACGCACAACACGCGCATCCTGGAACACCTGGATGTCGACCGCGTCCACGTTATGGTCAAGGGCCACATCGTGCGCGAGGACGACGCCTCGCTGATCCCCTGGATCGACAAAAACGGCTTTGAGACCTTCGAGCGCGAAGCCGCCGAGCAGCGCGCCCAGGCCGAGGCCACCGCTGCCGAGCAGCAGGCGTAAAGGGGCGACGCAATGACCAAGAACCGCACCGAGGTCGCGGACATCGACCGCAGCCTCTACGATTTTACCTATGGCGAGGAGGGATTCGAGCGCCTCGACGCCGGCATCACGCCCGACATCGTTCGCGAGATCAGCGCCAAGAAGGACGAGCCGCAGTGGATGCTCGACCTGCGCCTCAAGTCCCTCGAGATTTTCAACCGTTTTCCCGACCCGACGTGGGGCCCCTCCATCGAGG
The DNA here is from genome assembly GCA_900555745.1 of uncultured Collinsella sp. Taxonomy (GTDB): domain Bacteria; phylum Actinomycetota; class Coriobacteriia; order Coriobacteriales; family Coriobacteriaceae; genus Collinsella. The sequence goes on along the minus strand of USMH01000243.1, from coordinate 600 downwards.
GCCTGGACATGGATAACATCGTCACCTACGTCAAGCCCAACACCGACCAAAAGCACGACTGGGAGTCGGTGCCCGACGACATCAAGAACACCTTTGAGCGCCTAGGTATCCCCGAGGCCGAGCGCAGCTACCTGGCGGGCGTCGGCGCGCAGTACGACTCCGAGCTCGTCTACCACAACATGCAGGACACCGCGTCCAAGATGGGCATCGTCTACTCCGGCATCGAGGAGGCCCTGCACGACCCGCAGTGGGAGCCGCTCATCCACGAAAAGTTCATGACGCTCATCCCGCCCACCGACCACAAGTTTGCGGCCCTGCACGGTGCTGTGTGGTCGGGTGGCTCGTTTGTCTACGTGCCCAAGGGCACCAAGCTCGACTTCCCGTTGCAGAGCTACTTCCGCCTCAACGCCAAGGGTGCCGGCCAGTTTGAACACACGCTCATCATCGTCGAGGACGATGCCGACCTGCACTTTATCGAGGGTTGTTCCGCGCCCAAGTACAACGTGGCCAACCTCCACGCCGGCGCCGTCGAGCTCTTTGTGGGAAAGCGTGCGCACCTGCGCTACTCGACCATCGAGAACTGGTCCAAGAACATGTACA
>USMH01000242.1 GCA_900555745.1 uncultured Collinsella sp. | reverse complement strand
GTAGGACTTTGAAGGTGGCCGTCGTAAGGGCGCTTTTTGTTTAGGCGCCCTCACTCGGGCGCGCACAATGAAGGGAGAGCGTATGAAGAGCTTTATTGCCGAGGATTCATTCTGGGAGCTGTTTCCGCAGGCAGCGGTCGGTGTTGTGGTCGTGGAGGGCATGAAGCCCACGGCTCAGATTCCTCAAGAGGACGTGGATGCGATTGCGGCGTTTCTCGACCGCGCCAATATCGATGCGGAGCGTCATCTGACCAGCGACACTATCAGCGAGAACGCACCGGTCAAGGCATGGCGCGAGGCCTATCGTCTGTTCAAGACCAAGAAAGGCGCGCGCTGCTCGATCGAGAACTTGCTCAAACGCGTGCTCAAAGGCAAGCCGGTGGGCCACATTACGCCCGCGGTGGATATTTACAACACGGTGTCGCTGACCTACGCGCTGCCCGTGGGAGGCGAGGATCTGCATGCGATCGAGGGAGACCTTCGCTTGAAGGTGACCGACGGTGGCGATGCGTTCCTGGCGATTGAGTGCGTGGAGTCCGAGCGGATGGGGGATTGCCAGGCTGCGATCGATCGCTTAGCCGAGCTGCTTGAGCGCTATCTGGGAGCGACGGTTGTCATTAAGACGCTTGTGACCCGCGACAATCCTTGCGTGGAGCTGTAGCGGCGCCTAGAACCTATTGATGCCCCAAACCACCACAAAGGTGCCTGTCCCCTTTGTGGTGGTTTTTATGTTGATGGGTTAACAAATGGGGTATTTGGGTACGGGTGTCGCCTTATGCGACTAAGATGTTTACCCGTAAGCATTATGCAAGCGAAAGGCGGTCGTCTCCCATGCAGCAGAACGACGAGACACGTTTCGAGGACTTTGTCGGACTGATCAGCGGGCTCTACAAGGAGATTCAGCGCATTAAGACATCCGAGGGCGCAAGGCTGGGCCTCAAGGGCTCCGACGTCATGTGCCTGTACTATCTCGAGCGCAGCAAGGACGGCCTGACTGGCGCCGACCTCGCCCGCATGGCCGGCGTTACCCGAGCCGCCGTTTCGCGCACGCTGGCACATCTGGAGGAGGGCGGCTACGTCGAGGTCGATGACTCGGGTGATGCGGCCGTCAAGTACCGTGCCCCGGTGCGCCTGACTGCCCTGGGCGGCGAGAGCATGAGCGAGGCGGACCGCATCATTCGCGAAGTGCTCGACACCACCGGTAAGGCCATGGGCGTGGAGCAGCGCGAGCAGATGTACGCGTCGCTGCGCACGATTCTCAATACCTTGCGCGAGATCTAAGGCCGCCAAGGTATTTGCTTCCCATTAACAACTGCATAGTCCCGTTTGAGCGCGTATACCGTGCCGGGGCATTGCTGTCAAAATTCCCCGCGCGAGACCTGCGCAAGAAAGGATTCGCTATGTCCGTCCGCATTATTACCGATTCCGCAAGCGATATGTCGCCGGCCGAGCACCCAGCACTGGCCGTTTTGCCGCTGTCCGTCACCTTTGGCACCGATGTGTACATGGATGGCATCGACATCGATCACCAGCGCTTTTACGAGATGCTCGTGGAGCGCGATGAGCTGCCCAAGACCGGCCAGGTCAACCCGTACGCGTTTTCGCAGGCGATTGCCAAGGTTCGTGAAGCCGGCGATGAGGCTGTGATTATTACCGTGGGCGCTAAGCTATCAGGCACCAATCAGAGTGCCCGTACCGCACTTGCCGAGGCGCCGGGCGGCGACGTGTACGTGGTGGATAGCAATAACGTCACTCTGGGCGAGCGTGTCCTGGTCGAGTATGCCCTGCGCCTGGTGGACGAGGGCCGTAGTGCGGCCCAGATCGCGGCGGCCGTCGAGGCCGTCCGTGACCGCGTGGTCGTCATCGGCCTGCTCGAGACGCTGGAGTACCTGGTGCGCGGCGGTCGTCTGTCTGCTGCGGCCGGCGCCGTGGGCACGCTGCTCAACGTAAAGCCTGTGGTGGCTGTCGAGGACGGTCTGATCGTGCAGCTGGGCAAGGCGCGCGGTTCCAAGAACGGCCGCAACCTGCTGAACCAAAAGGTCGAAAAGGCGGGCGGCATCGGCTTTTCCATGCCGCTGGCGCTCGGCTATACGGGTCTTTCGGATGCGGTGCTCAAGAAGTATATCGAGGACAGCGCCGCGTTGTGGGCCGGCCATGCCGAGGGTGAGCTGCCCATCCACACTATCGGCGCCACCATCGGCACCCACGTGGGCCCCGGCGCTGTAGCCGTAGCCTTCTTCCGCCCCGCCAACTAGCTTTCCGGTCAAAACCACCACAAAGGGGACAGGTACCTTTGTGGTGGTTTATGCTGGGTTCGGTTGAAAGGAGCACGCGATGGCGTCTGAGGGCTTTTTTGAACGGGTGTACGAGGTGGTCGAGCAGATCCCCG
>USMH01000241.1 GCA_900555745.1 uncultured Collinsella sp. | reverse complement strand
CCACCACAAAGGTGCCTGGCCCCTTTGTGGTGGCCGAACCCGAAGGGTGGCCTGGCCCGGAGCGCAATCCATCACAACATTCGACGTTATTCGGCAAAAACGCGGTTTTCATCGAATGTTGTGATGGATTTTACTGCCTTGCGGCACGATCCAAGCGATTGCGTCCAAACAGCAGCAACGCCGCGGGAACCGCCGTCACGACCATGCCCGCCCCTACGAGCGTCCGCTGCACGCCAAACGTCGCCGCCAGCCACGGGGCAATCGCCAGCGGGGCCACGCCGGCGAACATGTTGCCAAAACCCATGACCGAGTTGATGCGACCGAGCTGCTCGAGTGGTGCCGTCGTTTGCACGATCGTGTTGTGGAGCGGGTTCACAACGCCCCAGGCCACGCCCAGGGCAATCTGGCCGACAAGGGCTACGCCCACATACGGCGTTCCCACATAGAGCAGGCTTCCCAGGCCCACGGACATAAGCGCCGAGAGCAGCGTTTTAAGGTTGATCAGGTGCGGCGGCAAACGGAGCGCGGCCACAGCGCCCAGCACCGCGCCCACGCCCGAGGCCGACGAGAGCCAGCCCATCCACTCAACACCGATGTGCAGGACATCGCGGTAGAAGAACGACTCCAGCGGATCGAAAGCTCCATAGCCAAAGTTCGAGAGGAAGATGATGCAGAAAAGTAACGCGAGGACGCTGTTGGTAAAGACTGTCTTGATGCTGGTCGCGAAGGTGACGCGGGAAGATGTGTTGGGGTCGGGGCTTTGGCTGGCCTTGTCCGATGTGATGTCACCGATCGCGGGTTTGCCTTCGTGCGTGGCGGCCTGACCCGCACTTGGTCTAAAGCCCCAACCGGCAATAAGCGCCAGTACGGTAAAGATCATCATGAGCACGAACACCGCACGCGACGACGCAGCAGCTGCGACAAAGCCGCCCAGCGTGGGGCCAACGATGATACTCACGTTTGAAAACATGACGATGGCTGAGTTGATGTCTTTGAGCTCGAGAGGATCATCGGTGAGGTAGGCTGGATAGGATGTAGCGATGGGCTGGGCAAACCCCATCACGAAGCCCAGGAGCACCGCGCCGAGCAGGACGATGCCGGTCGCGCTGCCAAAAACGAGGATCGCCGCGCCGGTTGCCAGCGTGCCCACGATGCTCAGCAAGAAATGACGGCGCGGGCCCCAGGCGTCGAGCGCAGCGCCACCCGCAAAGGACCCCAAGATCACGAATACGTTCATAAAAAGGACGGCCAGCGATGTCGCCACGACCGAGGCATCGTCTGCATAGGTGAGCGTTCCGATGACGCCGATAAAGTAGCTGGTCTGAAAACCGGTGTAGATGAGAAAGCGCATCGCCACCAGGCGCTTGGCCTGCGCGGACAGCGATGATTGAGGCTTTGAGAAAAGAGGGGCGAGCATGGAGACTCCTTGTTTCATACCAATGCGGACGGCGGGCATTCGCCACCGTCTGTCAAATCAATCTATCCGCATGAAACATTAAGGACGCATCGAGCCCCTTCTCTCCGTTTTTCGCCCGTCATGAACTACTTGGTAGATTGTAAGGCATGTCCCACACATCTACCAAAGCAAAAACCACCACAAAGGTGCCTGGCCCCTTTGTGGTGGAAATGACGTTTGCCCAGATAAAACCTGCCAAATTAAACCTGTCCCTTTTTGGCAGGTTTTAGGCTAGATGATCTTGAATCAGATCGCAGATGGCTCGGGCGTCGTTGATGTTGATGGCTCGGGTCGCAAAGCCGGCATCGAATGCCTGGCGTGCCAGGGCCTCGTTGCAGGCAAGGGCCAGCGTGTGGCCGTCGACCAGGTCGAGCGAGCTCTTGCCGCGCAGACGGTCGACACCGGAGCGCGCGACCACGATGTTGTCGAAGCCCTCGGTCTTGTAGCCCTCGATGATCACCACGTCGACATCGTTGTAGCGCGACAGCAGCTCGCGCGCGGGCATCTCGTCCTCCTCGCGCGTGTCGGCGTACTCCGCCCAGCGCGTGGCGCAGATGAGGCCCACGTGTTTGGAGCCGGCCTGGTGATGGCGCCACGTATCCTTAGCGGGCACGTCGATATCAAAGCCGTGATGCCCATGATGCTTGAGCGAACCCACGCGCAGGCCGCGGCGGGTGAGCTCGGCAATAACCTTCTCGACGAGCGTGGTCTTGCCCGAGTTTTGGTAGCCGATAAACGCGATCGCGGGGACGGCCGGGATGGGAGCAGCAGGCGCGACGGCGACGGGTGCGCTCGCGGGCACGTCGCTCGCGGCACCCACGGCTTCGACAGCAGCGGCCTGACGCTCCGCACGATCCCACACGCCCGAGCGGCCGCCTTCCTTGTGCAGTAGGCGAACGTCGACAATCTCCATGCCGCGATCGACCGCCTTGC
>USMH01000240.1 GCA_900555745.1 uncultured Collinsella sp. | reverse complement strand
GCATCCATTCCGATCGCATCGCCGCCATCGGTATCTCCAACCAGCGCGAGACCACAGTGGTGTGGGACCGCGTGAGCGGCCAGCCTATCTACAACGCCATCGTGTGGCAGTGTCGCCGCACCGCCATGACAATCGATAAACTGGTCGAGCAGGGCTGCGAGGAGTTGGTGCGTTCCCGCACCGGCCTTACGCTCGACCCGTATTTCTCGGCCTCCAAGGTGCAGTGGATCCTCGACAACGTCGACGGCGCGCGCGAGAGCGCAGCGGCGGGCGACCTTATGTTTGGCACCATCGATACCTGGCTCATCTATAACCTCACCGGCGGCCAAACCTTCGCCACCGACTACACCAACGCCAGCCGCACGGCGCTCTTCAATATTCATACGCTGGACTGGGACGATGACCTGCTGGCTCTCTTCGACATCCCGCGTGCCATGATGCCCGAGGTCCGTTGGAGCGCCGGTGACTACGGCCGCGTAGCGAGCGACATCATGACCAACATGCCGCCCATCATGGGTGTGGCGGGCGACCAGCAGGCGTCGCTGTTCGGTCACTGCTGCTTCCATCCCGGCCAGACCAAAAACACCTATGGCACGGGCTGTTTTATGCTCATGAATACCGGCGACGAGATCGTCGAATCCAAGAATGGCCTGGTCTCCACCATCGGTATCGCTGCGGACGGCAAGGTCAGCTATGCGCTCGAGGGCTCTATTTTTGCCGCCGGCTCAACGATGAACTGGCTGCGCGACAACATGGGCGTTATCTCCAACGTATCCGAATCGGCACAGCTCGCCTCCTCGATCGGCGATAACGAGGGATGCTACTTTGTCCCCGCTTTTGCGGGCTTAGGTGCACCTTGGTGGGACGCGCACGCCCGCGGCATCGTATGCGGTCTGACTGGAGCTTCGACTCGAGCGACCATCGTGCGCGCCGCTTGCGAGTCCATGGCCTATCAGAGCTATGACGTGCTGCGTGCCATGGAGCAGGATGTGGGTCTTTCGATCGAGCGCCTGTCCGTCGATGGCGGCGCCTCGCGCAACGAGTTCATTATGCAGTTCCAGGCAGACTTGTTGGATATCCCCGTGCTGCAATGTGAGTCGGTGGAGACAACGGCGATCGGTGCCGCGTATCTGGCGGGCCTCGCGGTTGGGTATTGGGAGGATCTGGAGGAGCTGGAGCAAAACACCCAGATCGTCAAGACATTCCATCCCCATATGTCCGCTGAGCGTCGCGAGCACAACCTGGACGGTTGGCACGATGCGGTCAGGCGTTCGCTCAGCCCCGCTCAATAGGGCTGCGACGGGGCACTCGATACAACAAACCGTTAAACTTATGCACGGCGCGAGGCAACAACGTCGCCATGCGTCTTGTCAGCAAGGCCATCTTCCGGCCGCAATGAAAGGGGCATCAACCCATGACCGTCACCTACGATACGTCCCGTGTGACCCTTGTCGATCACCCACTCGTCCAGCACAAGCTGTCGATCTTGCGCGACAAGAGCACTGGCACCAACCAGTTCCGCCAGCTCGTGCGCGAGCTGGCGCTCTTTGACGGCTACGAGGCCATGCGCGACCTGCCCATGGAAGACGTCGAGGTCGAGACTCCCATCACCACCGCCATGTTTAAGCAGCTTGCCGGCAAGAAGCTCGCCATTGTTCCCATCCTGCGTGCGGGCCTCGGCATGGTCGATGGCATCCTCGACCTGGTGCCCTCTGCCCGCGTGGGCCACATTGGCATGGAGCGCGACGAGGTTACCCACGAGCCGCATGAGTATTACTGCAAGATGCCCAAGGATATCGACCAGCGCATCTGCCTGGTTGTTGACCCCATGCTCGCCACGGGCGGTTCGGCCGAGATGGCCATCAGCTACCTGCGCGAGCGCGGTGTTAAGGATATTCGCATGCTGTGTATCGTCGCCGCGCCCGAGGGCCTCAAGTCACTGACCGAAAAGGACCCCGACGTACATATTTATACCTGCGCCATCGATGACCATCTCAACGAGGCCGCCTACATCGTTCCCGGCCTGGGCGACGCCGGCGACCGCATCTACGGTACGCTCTAGTCGTTGGGCCTTGTCGGCTACGGTCACAAATACGAAGAAATGGTGCGCGCGGGCGAGCAAAAGTCGTCCACGCGCACTTCTGTTAACGGACGTTTTGCGCTGAGGGGTTCGAAAAAACGTATTACCGTACCTGCGGCATAAAGAAGGCCTTAAGAAAACGTACAGGTGCGTATTAACCGTTTGTTTTACGGTTGTACTTTAGCGATTGGCTCGTACAATAGTCACCAATGTTTGGCTGGGACTGTGCTGTGAGGCGTAAAAAGGAAAGCGAGGAAGCCAGTGTTTCAGATAGCCGATCTGCTCGCTATCGTTGCAGGCGCCATCGCGGGC
>USMH01000239.1 GCA_900555745.1 uncultured Collinsella sp. | reverse complement strand
CAGTTTATGCCCTTTGCCGCCCTCACGGGATACTACGAACTCGTGCGCAAGCAGGAAATCACCGTCGAACCAAAATGCGAACTCACGGAAGAAAAAGCCCTCGAGCTTTCAAAAAAGCTCGAGGGCCTCAAACGTGGCGACTTGGTGCGCGTCACCTATTACGATACGTACGGCTATCGTAGCCGCACCGGCATTCTCGACGAAGTGCTTCCCGCGTTCAAGCTGCTCAAACTCAGGGATATCGCCATCGACTTCGACGATATCCAAGACATTGAGCTACGCGGACGAGCCTAGCCAAGGAAGCGCATCCAGGGCGGCGCTTACAGCGTCATGACGTAGTAGCCCGCGTCTTTCACGGCCGTCTCGAGGACACCACGATCAACCGGCTGTTTAGAGCGCACACGTGCCGTGTGATCCGCATACGTCACCGTTGCCCACACGCCATCCAGCGCATTCAGGGCATTGGCCACGTTCTGAGCGCAGCCGTCACAGCTCATGCCGCCGATGAGCAGCTCATCGCTATAGGGATAGTGCGATGCATCGGTATCCACCACAACAACCTTTTTGGTTTTCTTGCCGCTCGTACCATCGCTGCAACAACTCTTCCCGTGTGTCGAAGCGGCAATGCGACGCAGTCCAAAAAACATGCCGACGGCAATGACGGCCAGCACGATGAGATTCGCAGGGTTGAGCAAGTCGCTCATGCGTTCCCCTTTCAAGTAGCCCTATCTAGATACCCCCATGGGGTGTCCCCATCTTAACCCAAAATCATGTCCGTTCGGTCAATTAGTTTCCCGCTTCAAACTTTTTTGTTGACCATGGCTTACTTTCGTGTATAAGTTTTCCTAGGCTAACAGTTTAGATCCGTAAGGAGCGCCGTGGCTCGAACCATAGACATCCCAACGTTTCAGGCAGCAGTCGTGCGCAACTGCTCTCCCACGCTCGCGGGCATCAAGCCGGCATCGCTCTTTACCTATCCAGGCACCTACGCCCACGGGGACGGCTCGACCGCAACCGAAACCATCGCAGAACGCCGAGCACGCCTGCTCAACGTTATCGCCCAGTGCAATCGCGAGCTTGACCCGTTCGGTATCCACCTGAGTGTTTTGGTCTGGCGGCCATGCGGAGCGCTCGTGTATATGTACCGAGCCAAAAGCCTCACCACCTATTTCGCAGACCCTCGCGCCCAAACGGCGCTCGCCCCGGAAGGCTACGACACGAGAGACCTTTCGACATGCCTTGTGCATTTGGCATCACGCATCACGCTCGCGAGCAATAACGTCGCGGAATGCGCTTGTAGCCAGACTCGATGCGCACTACCCCAGCAAGCTAACTGCAGCAGCGACTGCACCTGCGAGTTTCCGCACGAAATAGGCTACTTCCTAGGATATCCCTACGACGACGTGCACGAGTTTATCGTCCAGCGCGGCGAGAACTACAAGGTCTTTGGAGCTTGGAAGGTCTACACGAATGTCGAGCAAGCGCTTGCGATGTTTGACGCCTACCGCGCTTGCACTCAATACCTCACCTTTGTCTATCAGCAGGGCTGCAGCTTGGCACAACTTGCCCAGGCAACCCGATAGAACATAGAAGCCGCGGCAACCTGCCGCACAACTGAAAGGACTCAACATGAGCAAGATCGCCGTCGTCTACTGGAGCGGCACGGGCAACACCGAGGTCATGGCAAACTTCGTTGCCGAAGGTGCAACCGATGCCGGTGCCGAGACCGAGGTCATCCCCTGCGCCGACTTCTCTGCCGACAAGGCCGCCGAATATGATGCCTTCGCCTTCGGCTGCCCAGCCATGGGCTCCGAGGAACTCGAGTACGATGAGTTCCAGCCGATGTGGGACGAGGTCAAGGAGGCTCTCGGCGACAAGAAGATCGTCCTCTTTGGCTCCTATTCGTGGGCCGAGGGCGAGTGGATGGACAACTGGAAGGCCGACGCCGACGAGGCCGGCGTCAACGTCGTGGACTCCACCATCTGCTACGACGCGCCCGACGACGAGGGCGAGACCGCTTGCAAGGCCCTCGGAGCCGAGCTCGCGTAACGAACCCAGGGCTTCCAAGAGAGCCTGCATCAAAGCGCATCCCCATCCCTACAAAAGAGCGGGGCTGGATTCAAGTCCAGCCCCGCTCTTTTGTAACGGCGGTTGCATCAACCGGCTACGAGATATTGCCCAAGAACGCCTTGGTGCGCTCGCTCTTGGGGTGGTCGAAGACCTCGCTCGGCGTACCCTCTTCCACAATGACGCCTCCGTCCATAAAGACGACGCGGTCGGCGACATCGCGGGCAAAGCCCATCTCGTGCGTCACGACGATCATGGTCATACCGTCGTGCGCCAGGTCGCGCATGACGCCCAAGACGTCGCGCACGAGCTCAGGGTCGAGCGCCGAGGTAGCCTCGTCAAAGAGCATGAC
>USMH01000238.1 GCA_900555745.1 uncultured Collinsella sp. | reverse complement strand
GTAACATCTAGACCCGATTTGGGCGGCTAGGTGTTACAGATCGAGATATACCGGTGGGTTGGGTCGTGTTTGTCTAAATCTGTAACACGAGGGACGGATTTTGCCGAGTTGTTGTTATAGATTGAGATTTTCTAGCAGGCGGGTTTGGTTTGTCTCGATCTGTAACAGGTAGGGGTCAAAAGTGGGCCTAGCTGTTACAGATCGAGATTGTTGAGGATGGGTCGAGAGGAATGTCTCGATCTGTAACAGTAAGACCCGGTTTTGCCGCGTAACTGTTACAGATTGAGACAAACTGACGGGCCGTCCCGTCCCATCCACCTGCTGCCACCTGATATTCGCCGATTTCCGTTGTGCCGCCATGCCCCCATGCCATATCCTCTAGACAACTACGCGGCATCATCGCCGCCGCGCCTACAAGAGAGGAATGTCCATGACCGCACCTGCATCCAAGCTGCTCCAGCCCATTACGGTTGGCCCCCTTGAGCTCAAGAACCGCATTATGTTCCCGCCGTTGACCACCGGCTACGAGGAGCGCGACGGTTCCATTGGCGAGCGCAGCCTGGCTTTTTACGAGCGCCTGGCCCGTGGCGGCGTGAGCTACATCGTCATCGGCGACGTCGCTCCCGTCATGACCGCGAGCCCCACGCCCAAGCTGGCGACCGACGTCCAGATTCCCACGTTTAAGGCCCTGGCCGACGCCGTCCACAAGCACGGCGCCAAGGTCGCGCTGCAGCTGTTCCACCCCGAGTACGACGTGCCCGGTGTCGGCCGCATGGTCATGGGTTCCATGGCCGCCGCCAAGGCCGCGCAGGAGGCCAAGGCTGCCGGTGACGAGGAGACCTTTGCCGCCAAGATGGCCGAGTCCAACGAGATCCGCAACCAGGCCTACGCCAAGCTGCATCACGACATGCAGCACTTTGTGAACGAGGCGAGCGTGGAGCAGCTCACCCAGATCAAGGAGGCTATCGCCGCCTCGGCCGCCCGCGCGCAGCAGGCCGGCATCGACGCCATCGAGGTCCACGGCGACCGTCTGGTGGGTTCGCTGTGCTCGGCCATCCTCAACCAGCGCACCGACGAGTACGGTGGCTCGTTCGAGAACCGCGTTCGCTATGCGCTGGAGGTCGTCGCTGCCATTAAGGAGGCCGCGCCGCAGCTGATGGTGGAGTACAAGCTCCCCGTGATCATGGAGAACCCCGACGGCACGCCGCGCGGCAAGGGCGGCCTGCAGCCCGACGAGGCCTGCGAGTTCGCCAAGCTGCTCGAGGGTGCGGGCATCGACATGATCCAGGTCGCGCAGGCCAACCACACCGGCAACATGGGCGACACCATTCCGCCCATGGGCGCCATGCCCTACAACTGGACGCTGCCCGTGGCCGAGCGCGTCAAGGCCCTGGTCTCCGTGCCGGTGGCAACCGTCGGCCGCGTTGTCTCGGTCGAGGCCGGCGAGAAGATTCTGGAAGACGGCGCGGCCGACATCATCGCGTACGGCCGTTCGCTCATGTGCGACCCCGACATTGCGCTGAAGGCCGCCACGGGCGAGCCCATCCGCGAGTGCCTCAACTGCAACAAGGGCTGCGTCGATGCGATTCAAAATCGCAAGTACATCTCGTGCGTGCTCAATGCCGAGAACGGCGACGAGGCGACCATCGCCATCAAGCCGGGCGAGGGCGACAAGAAGATCGCCGTGGTGGGCGGCGGCATCGCCGGCCTGGAGGCCGCACGCGTGGCGGCCAAGCGCGGCTACGACGTGACCATCTACGAGGCGAGCGATCATCTGGGCGGCCAGATTGTGCTGGCGGCTGCGCCTCCGCGCAAGGACGAGATCATGCGCTCGGTCGAGTACTACGAGAAGATTCTGCCTGGCCTGGGCGTGAAGGTTGAGCTCAGCCATGCCGCTACCGCTGAGGACCTCAACGCCACCGACGCCGCGATTGTGGCCGTGGGCGCACACGACGTGGTCATCCCCGTTCCGGGCGCCGACTCGGACAAGGTCGTCTCGAGCTGGGACGTGCTGGCCGGCAAGGTGGAGCTCAGCGGGCGCGTCGCCGTTATTGGCGGTGGCCTGGTGGGCACCGAGACTGCCGAGTACCTGCTGCAGCACGGCTGCGAGGTGGCGATTGTGGAGATGCTCGACAAGATTGCCGCGGGTGAGTCCGAGACCATTCTGCCGCTGATTATGAGCGACTTTGCCGAGCACAACGTGGAGCAGCACGTGAAGACCCGCCTGACCGCCATTACCGACGAGGGCGTGGAGGCCGTGCGCACCACCGAGGACGGCGCCGAGGAGCCGGTAAAGATCGCCTGCGATTATGTGGTGATGGCCGTGGGCTCCAAGGCCAACGCGTTTGACCTGGACGGCGTGACGGTGCCCGTGACCTGCGCGGGCGACTGCTCGGGCGAGCGCACCGCCGACATTGCGAGCGCCAT
>USMH01000237.1 GCA_900555745.1 uncultured Collinsella sp. | reverse complement strand
TGTGCGATAATTTGCGCAACAATGAGTAAGGAGCCTCATATGAGTGATTTTGTCCTGACCTGTGAATCCGCCGCCGACCGAACCCGTGAGTTCTTTGCGTCGCGCAATATCCCTGTCGTGTGTTTTCATTACGAGATCGACGATGTTGTCTATACGGACGATCTGTATCAGTCGATTACGCCGGACGAGTTTTTTGCCCAGATTGCCGCGGGCGCTATGCCCAAGACGTCTCAGGTGAGCGTGGGTGAGTACGAGGAGTTCTGGGAGCCGTTCGTTGCCGAGGGTAAAGACGTGCTGCACCTGACGTTGTCGTCGGGTATTTCGGGCACATATGGATCGGCCTGCGTTGCGGCGCAGATGCTCGCGGATCGCTATCCCCAGGGCGGTAAGGTGCGCGTCATCGATTCGTTGGCGGCGTCTTCGGGCTTTGGCCTGCTGGTGGAGTGTGCCGCCGACGTTCGCGATAGCGGCGCTTCGCTCGACGAGACGGCCGCTTGGATTGAGGAGCATAAACTCAACCTGCACCACTGGTTCTTCTCGACCGATCTGTCGAGTTACCTGCGCGGCGGTCGCATTTCGGCCGCGAGCGCGATCATCGGCACGGCGCTCAAGATTTGCCCGCTCATGACGGTCGATTGCGAAGGTGAGCTGGCGCCACGCGAGAAGATTCGCACCAAGAAGCGCGCGATCTCCGAGATGGCCAAGACCGTGATGGCGCATGTGCAGGACGGCGCGAACTATTCGGGCAAGTGCATCATGTCGCACTCGGCGTGCCGCGAGGACGCCGAGGCCGTTGCGGCACTGATAGAGGAACAGATTCCGCAGCTCAAAGGCAAGATCGAGATCAATAGCATCGGTGCTCTGATTGGCTCGCATACCGGCCCCGGCACGGTGGCCGTCTTCTTTATGGGTGACAAGCGCGTGGACTAACGTTTGTGGGCTGGCTGACGGTTTTAACGGCTACGCCTGTTCTCCTGACATTCGATAACAGAAAAAGGCCCGTCCCGTTGTTTGCGGGGCAGGCCTTGCTGTTGCGGCTAGCGTTTCTTTCCGCGGAAGAAGAAGCCGTGCAGCGAGGGCTTGAGTCCGCGGTTGGCGCGACGTTCCTCGATATGATCGTGGATCGAAGCGACGCGTTCGATGACTTCGTCGGGGATCGGCACATCGGGATTCATGTTCTCGACCTGGCTGACCTCGGCGGCGGCGACCTGGTCGATAATGGGCACATCGTCGCGCGAGATGACGGGCGTGGCGTCTTCCTTCATCTTGCGATAGCGCTGCATCATGTCGGTCTGCAGCTGCTGGGCCGATGGCGGTGTCCAGATGATGGCGTTGGCGCCGGCGGCGATGGTCTCACGGATGCTCTCGGGCGTTTTGCCGCCCGGTGCGATGAGCGGCAGGTTGGGATAGTGTTCGCGCAGTTCACGCAGGACCTGCGGCGTGTTCTTGCCGGCCGCGATGTTAAGGATCTTGGCTCCGGCGCGCACCTTGGCGTGAGCATCGTCGTCGCAACGTACGACCGTGGCGATGACGGGGATGTCGGCGATGTTGGTGATGTGCTCGACCATCTCGGCGGTAGCGGGGGAATTGACCACGCAGCCCGCCGCGCCCTGCATCTCGGAGACGGCCGCCATCTGCACGGAGCGCTTACCGGTGGTGGTGCCGCCGCCAACGCCCACAAAGACCGGGCACTCGGCAACGGTCAGCAGCGCCTGCGTAATGGCGGGCTGCGGCGTGAAGGGGTAGACGGCAAACACGGCGTCGGCATTGGAGTTGCGGATGACCGCCACGTCGGTGGTGTAGATGAGCGATTTGATGCGGCGGCCAAAGAGCGTAAAGCCGCTGGCCTCCTCGATTTCATCGGGCATGCGGAGGGCCGCCTTGCGCAGACGCCCGTCGATGGGCAGCGGCTCCATGGGTAAAAGGCCGTTGGGAGTTACGGCCACCTGGGGCTCGGCAAATTCGTCTGCAAGCTCTACCTCGGAGAAGTCGACCGAAGCGACGATGTCCTCGTGAACCTCGGCGGGAACATCGATGGGGGCTTGGTCGTTCGTCGCGGCAGGCGTATCGAAGGAGCTGGTGCCGACAAAAGCGTCGACGCGCTCGTTCAAATCGTTGAGAGAATCCATGGCGGTCCGTTTCTATGTTCTGCGGTCGGCAGTGTGCGACCGGCGTTGCGAGTGTTAAATCGTTTGACGAGTTGATTTTTCCCCGCCGCGCCATCCGTTAGACTGAAGGACCGGCGAACGTGAAGGAGCTGTGGTGGCGGGAATCGAGGTGCTATCTTGAATGTCCCGTATGCAAAAGAGAGGTGACGCGGTATGGAATTGTCGGCAATGTTAGGCTCGATTGGCCTATGCGTGGGCGCAATCGTTGCCGCCGCGGTCATCTACTTTGTGGTCACGGCCATTAAGGGCAAAAAGGCTGAGCGCAAGGAGCGTGAAGC
>USMH01000236.1 GCA_900555745.1 uncultured Collinsella sp. | reverse complement strand
TTCCTGCATATAGGACGTTTCTCGGCTTATAGCAAACAGCCCTGTAGCGCCCAGGAGCACAGCCAGGCAGACCACTGCAAGGGTTATCGAAATAGCACGGCGGCCCATGTTAGACCAACCGATAGTTGTTTAACGGAGCGCGAAACATACCTGAAACCTCCGATGTCAGGGGGAACGTCGCCAGCAGGCTGGCGACAACTATATGTTTCTGACATCAAACCATATGGCTACCACTCGCGGAGGGGGTATCGGCGAGCGGCGTGTTTTCATACTCCATTGGTCAAACCTAAGCGCAGCGCTACAGCTCGTACTTGTACACGCGGTAGATGTACTTTTCGGCTTCCATCTCGTAGGTGGCGATGGGCAGTCCATAGCGATCGTACTCGGCAAAGGTCTTGGCCATGCCCGATGCCACGAGCGTGCTATTCGAACCGCCGACGCGCTGCGCACTGCTCACATAACCCGAGAACGGCACTGCGATCTGGTCCACAAGCTCGTAGGTGCGCGCGGCCTCGTCCACCGTAAAGATGCGCCCAAACGAATGCGTTCCCTTGCTGTAGTCGGTCACCACCGCGGCGCCCAGCTGGCCCCAGTCGAACTTGGGATAGCGCTCGGTCGCACCAAAGTTGTTGTCGTATAGCAGCACCTGGTAGCGACCAGTCGCTGCCGTGTCAGAACTCGGCAGATACGTCACGCTGTGCTGGCCTGCATTGAGCGAGAAATCGCCCTGGGCCTGCAATAACTTGTCTTCAAAGCCCGAGCCAGCCCAGAAATCGGGCGAGCCCACGGAAGGCTGCAGCGAGATCATTTGCGCAACATATGTCCAGCAAAAACGGGTGGTAGCCGGTACGACTACCACCCGTTTGTCTTATATCCGGCTCGAAGTAGGCCAACTACTTCTTAATGCCGCGTCCCAGACGATTGGCGACCGATGCAACGGCCTCCTCGCTGGCCGGCCCACAGCTCACGCAGCCATCATGGGCACGCATCTGGCCGGTGACCTCGTCCATCGCGAGCGGCGCCACCTTCTCGAGCTTAAAGCCCTTGCCGGCGCGCATGTTTTCCTTGGCCACGCTGATCATGAGCTTAATACGGTTGAGCTGGTTGACCTCGGACGCACCAGGATCATAGTCCACCGCAACGATGTTGCTCTCGGGATGCTGGCGGCGCAGCTCCTTAATCACGGCCTTGCCCACCACGTGATTGGGCAGGCACGCGAAGGGCTGCGTGCAGATGATATTGGGTGCGCCATGATCGATCAGGTCGAGCATCTCGGCCGTGAGCAGCCAGCCCTCGCCCATGTTGTTGCACACCGAAAGCACCGTGCGGGCCTTGTCGGCCATGGTGCCGATGCGCTCGGGCGCCTCGAAGCGGCGGGACTTCTCGAGCATCTCCTCCACCGGCGTGCGCATCCAGTCCACGAGCTTGATGAGCGCCTGCATACCAGCGCGCGTGGTAGCGGAGCTTCCCAACTCGTCCTTCTGCAGCTCGGCGTTGCTCATGGAGTACAGGAAAAAGTCGAGCAGACCCGGCACCACGGCCTCGCAGCCCTCGCGCTCGATGACATCGACCACGTGGTTGTTGGCTGTGGGATGGAACTTGACCAGGATCTCGCCGACCACGCCCACGCGCGGCTTGGTACCCTCGCCCACGAGCGGCATGGTGTCGAACGCGCGGATGGCCTCGCGGCACAGCTTGGTGTAGTTGTGGCGGTTAAACTTGGGCGCCAGCTTGCGAGCGCGCGCCATGTACTCCTCGTAGAGCGCGTTGGCGGCACCGGGCGTAGCCTCGTACGGGCGGCAGCGATAGAGCATCTGCATCATCACGTCGCCAAAGAGCACCGCGTAGACTGCCTGCTTAAGCAGCGCCGGCGTAATCTTAAAGCCAGGGTTGTCCTCGCCCAGCGCCACGGCCGAAAGCGAGATCACCGGGATCTCGGGGTGGCCGCTCTCGCGCAGGGCCTTGCGGATGAGTGCGATGTAGTTGGTGGCACGGCAGCCGCCGCCGGTCTGGCTGATAACCACGGCTGTCTTGGACAGGTCGTATCGACCGCTCTCGATGGCCTCCATAATCTGGCCCGTTACCAGGATCGACGGATAGCAAATATCATTGTTCACATAGCGCAGGCCGGCCTCGACGGCATCGTGGTCGGTCGAGGGCAGCAGCTCCAAGTTGTAGCCAGCACCACGGAACACTTCTTTGACCAGGTCAAAGTGGATCGGCGCCATCTGCGGACACAGGATGGTGTAGCCCTCGTCGCGCATCTGCTCGGTAAAGGGCACCTTGGGCCACGCGGTCGAAGCGCTCTCGCGCTGCGCCTCGAACGTGTACTTGCGGCTCGCGAACGCGGGAGCGTCCGTGGAGGGAGCCACCGGCGCGGCATCGCCCTGCTCGTAGGCCTCGCCCGCGGCCGTGGCCTCGGCCAAGCGCTCGGCCTCCTGGTCCTT
>USMH01000235.1 GCA_900555745.1 uncultured Collinsella sp. | reverse complement strand
TTGTTGGGCTTGCCGCTCCAGTACTCCTCGTCCATAAAGGGCAGATATGCCTGAACGCCGGGGCAGATAAAGGGAATCCGCTGCTGTTGCAGTCGCTCGCGCTGGCGCTGCTCCAGATGCGCCTCGGATATGACGGTCGGCATGCCGGACAACTCGACGAGGCTTGCCTGGATTCGCTTAAGGTCGGGGAGTCCCGCGTGCCATGACATCCGCATGATCAAAAAGGATGCACGGCGGTATTTTGCCTGCACCACAGTAATGGCGGGGCGTAACGTGGGGTGAATTTTGTCCCGTTCGGGCCAAAGGTCGGCAGTGATCTCGAGGCCCAGGGTCTCCCATAGGTAATCAAGCTCTTCGTCCATGGTGCCTCGATATCTACGCGATCATTGATACTTCGATTGTGTTGCCTGGTGCTATCGTTTTCACGGTAGAATCTGCCAACGGTTGACGGCTACCGCTCACGGCGTTTTGCCCTTCGTGTACAGCGGTTGGCTTCACAGGTCCTTCACGGGTTGGACTAAATTAGGCCAATTTGACTGAATTTCAAAAAAGTCAAAATTGGGGCTTGCGTCACGGCGAGACTTCCCGTATATTTCTTTCTTGCGCAAAGGCACAGCCGAGCGCAGCGATGCAGTCATTGGGATGTCGTCTAATGGCAGGACAGCGGATTCTGGTTCCGTCAATGGGGGTTCGACTCCCTCCATCCCAGCCATTGCATTTGCTACATATGGCCCGTTCGTCTAGCGGTTTAGGACGCCGCCCTCTCAAGGCGGAGATCACCAGTTCGAATCTGGTACGGGCTACCAAAATTGAACGCCCGGGCCTCGTAAGAGACCCGGGTTTTGTGTATTGACCGTATATACGGCGCCTGCCGTGTTTCGCTCAGATCGAGGAGTAGCCATGGATCTGCCCATCAGCTTGCAAGACATCACGTATGCCGAGAACTATCTGGCGCAGGGCGACCTGGCTACGGCGACGCCGCTGCTGGAGCGTCTGGTGGAGCTCGCCGAGGAGTATATTGATGCTGAGTGCAAGACGGAGGAGAAGCGTCAATACTTTAGCTTCGATAGCAAGTTTGAGCGCTTGGCCTATCGCCGCGTGGAGAAGGATCCGCGCGAGCTCATGCAGGTCGAGGTGCCGTTTGACCGCCTGTACTCTGACATGGCGTTTGCCTACATTCGCCAGCAGGATTATGTAAGCGCTCGTAATGCCCTGATGCAGGCTGTGCGTTGGGACCCCATGAACTGCAACTATCGCTTGGATTTGGCCGAGCTGTTCCGTGCACTCGAGGACAAGCAGGAATGGGCATCGCTCTCGTTCTCGGTGCTGGAGCGTGCAAGCGATGGCAAGTGCGCCGCCCGCGCTTACGCCAATCTAGGTCAGTACTTCTTGGAGCCCGAGACCGAGAACGTTTCGGCTGCCGTGGGCTGCGCGCGTCTGGCGCTGCGCCTGGCGCCCAACGATGCGCATACGACGCGCCTGCTCAACAAGATCCATACCACCTATCCGGATGCCGCTGATGAGAGCGACGACCACGTGATGGGTGAATTGGCCCTGCAAGGCGTGCCGACCTCGCCTTCGGCCGAGATTGCCATCTGCCTGATCATGTGCGCGACCGATGCTGCAAGCGACGGCGACAAGCAGGAGGCGACGCGCCTGACGGTGCGTGCTCGCGACTTGGTGGGCGAGGAGGCCTGCGCGGCGATTATCAAACTGGTGCGCGAGAGCGATGCCGAGCTCAATGCCGAGCGCAAGGCAAAGCGCACAGGCGACGACAAGGGAGCCGACGGCGTCAAGGAGGCCGGCAATGCCCAGTAAGCGCGAACGCAAGCTCATTTCCAAGAATCGCTCGGCGCATCACGAGTACTTTATCGACGAGACGTTCGAATGCGGCATTGAGCTGAGCGGTACCGAGGTCAAGTCGATTCGCGAGCGCGCCTGTCAGATCACTGACACCTTTGCGCTGATTCGCGGCGGGGAGTGCTGGCTCGTCGGCCTGCATATCCACCCTTATAGCCATGGTGGCGTGTGGAATCGCGATTCCGACCGTCGGCGTCGTCTGCTGCTGCACCGCAAGGAGATCGACTTTCTTGACGGCAAACTTCGCAACCGTGGTTATGCGCTGGTTCCGTTGGAGCTCTACTTTAATACCGACGGCCGCGTAAAGCTGCTGCTGGGTCTGGGTCGCGGCAAGAAGCTCTACGACAAGCGCGAGGACATGGCCAAGCGTGATGTCCAACGCGAGATCGACCGCGCCCTTAAGGAACGCAACCGCTAGGCACTCTGTATAAGTTGCGGTGGAATACGGACTGTTTTGCCTGATTGAGGGACTATTCAGTCCCTATTTCACCGCAACTGCGGGCGTCTCATCTTTCTTACTGTTCTGACATATATGTCTCAAAGGCGGCGTCCGTTATGGGTGCCGCCTTTTTTGTGGGTACATACAT
>USMH01000234.1 GCA_900555745.1 uncultured Collinsella sp. | reverse complement strand
TGAGCGCCACGACCGCTGCAGGTCTGTGGTTTGCCACTATCATGGGCAAGCTTGGTGACTCCAATGTCATTACCAACAACCTGCGCCAGATTCTGGACGATACCGATGAGGCAAAAGATCCGTTCTACGTGTTGCTTCTTGGTACCGACGGTCGTCCGGGCGAGGATACGTATCGTGCCGACTCGATTATCCTGGCACGCATCGACCCCACGCAAAAGCAGGCGACGCTCATTTCCGTTCCGCGCGACACCAAGGTCGTGTACAAGGGCGAGACCATGAAGATCAACGCCTGCCACACCGTTGGCGGCGCCGAGGCCATGGTCCAGGCGGTCAACGAGCTGTGCGGCGTGCAGATTTCTCACTATGCCGAGGTCAGCTTTGACGGCATGCAGTCGCTTATTGATTCGGTTGGCGGTATCGACATCAACGCGACCGACGACGTCGACGATCCCGAGCACCTGGATATTAAGATTACCGCTGGTCAGCAGCATATGGACGGCGCTACCGCCCTTACCTATGCCCGCTGCCGCTACACCTATGCCGACGGCGATTACACGCGCATGCGCCACCAGCGTCAGGTGCTTGGCGCCCTCGCCAACCAGATTCTCAATAACTTCGATGCCACGAAGATCTTTGGCCTGGTTAATTCGCTGTCCGATATGCTCGTAACCGATATGAGCGTTCAGGATATCGTCTCCACGGGCAATGCCATGCGCGGCATGGATGTCGAGGGCATCTACTCGGCCAACCTGCCTTCGTATGCTGACGACAGCACTATGATCGACGGCGTGAGCTATGTCTTTGTCTACGAGGACGAGCTCAAGGAAATGATGGAGCGCGTCGATGCCGGCAAGGATCCCAAGGGTCCCAACACCATGGGTCTTTCCGACGGTTCCAGCTCTACGATCGGCGACCTGAACAACAACACGTCTGACGATTACGCAAACGGTACCGCAACCTCATCGGTCAGCTCTGACGATTCCGATGACTCAAGCGATTCGAGCGATTCGGACTACTACGAAGAGCCCACCGGCGACGGTAACGGCTACGAGGCCAACTACTAAGTTACGCGGTTTTACCAAACCGCGTAACCGCTTGACGCTGCAAACCCGCCAGAGCGGCAATCTGCCTTTCAACTTCGGCGGCATGACCAGAAGGTCAATGCCGCCTTGTTTCAAGGCACCTTGCTCGCTCTGGCGGGTTTTCGCTGTCGGTGCCAAAACATCGGCGTAACACTTGGCACATGGGTAGTCATTGGGGACGTTCTTAAACGACTGGTCAAGGGGGACACTCTTGATGCACTTGGCACTTGGGGACGTTCCTTTTGTGCCGGCAGTTTGGGACACTCCTTGCGTTAAGAGGCTGGCGTGCGTCAAGCTATTCTCGTTGCAGCAAAAAAATTGCCCCGTTCTTGGTTGAGGACGGGGCGATTCGTCTTTTGGACTTGTGCAGCCAGGCTTATGCAAAGCGGGCGACGAGCTCCTGGAGCACGTCGGTCATCTTGACGAGCGAACTGACCGGGACGAACTCGTTGACGCCGTGGTAGCAATAGCCGCCGGTGGAAAGGTTGGGGCAGGGCAGACCGCGGAACGACAGCTGAGCGCCGTCGGTGCCGCCACGAATCGGCAGCACTTGGGGCTCAACGCCGCAGGCAAGGTAGGCTTCCTTGGCAACATCAATAAGCTCGGGATAGTCACGAACGATCTCGGCCATATTTCGATACTGCTGCTTAATCTCGACTGTCACGCGCTCCTCACCCAGACGCTGGTTGAGCATCGAGGCGGCGGCATCAATAAGGTCGAGTTTCTGCTGGAACTTGGCGGCGTCATGGTCGCGGATGATATAGCGCGCTGTGGCGTGATCGACGGTCGCAGATACACCCTCAAGGTGATAAAAGCCCTCGTAGCCTTCCGTATACTCCGGGCGCTGCACGTAGGGGAGCAACGCGTTGAAGTCGCAGAACAGATTGCCTGCGTTGACCATACGGCCCTTAGCGTCGCCCGGGTGGATGGACTGGCCCTCAAAGCGGACGGTCGCCTCGGCGGCGTTAAAGCACTCCCACTCCAGCTCGCCGATGGGGCCGCCGTCGACCGTGTAGGCGTACTTGCAGCCAAAGGTATCGATATCCAACAGCTCGGCTCCGTGGCCGATCTCCTCGTCAGGGCAGAAGCAAATGCCGAGTGCGGGATGGGGCAGAGAAGGGTCCTGAGCGATACGCGCGACAAGCGACATGATCTCGGCGACGCCTGCCTTGTCGTCCGCGCCCAGCAGCGTGGTGCCATCGCTGCAGACCAGGTCCTCACCCGCGAGGTCATTCAGGGCGGGAAGCTTGGCGGTACTCATGGCAACGGGCTTACCGTCAACCGTGCCGCAGACCAGGTCGCCGCCTTCGTAGTGTACGATGTGCGGCTTCACGCCGGCGCCCGGTGCAACTTCGGTGGTGTCGAGA
>USMH01000233.1 GCA_900555745.1 uncultured Collinsella sp. | reverse complement strand
GCAGCAGTACTCATATTTGGCATTTTTTGCCCACAAGGTCCAAAACCATGCCCCAAAACACAAAAGGAGGGGCCTCGTAAGGCCCCTCCTTAGGAAAGGGAATCGATTTATTCCACAGCCGTAGATTAATCCTAGCCGCTACTCCATCATGTCGAGGACGGAGGGGCGCAGCTCGCTCTCGGCGGCCTCGGGATCGGTCTCGCGCAGACGGTTGATATAGCGGTTGTACCACATCACGGCAAGGCCCAGGAAGACAACCACACCGCCAACGTTGTAGACCAGCGTCAGCCACAGCGGCTGATCGAGCGGAATGGTGCCGCAGATAAGCACGAAGCAGAAGACCACAAGCAGGAATGCGGCAACGGCCAGGCCAAAGCTGCGCGAGCCCATGCGGAAGCCACGGGGAGCAGCATCGAAGTTCTTGCGCAGCATAAAGTAGGCAAGCAGAATCAGCAGCGGCGGGAGCAGAGCGGTGGCAGCCGTCATGTTGGTGACGATCATGAGCAGGTCGTCGAGGTTACCAGAGCCCAGGGCCGGGATGATCAGGATGGGGACGACGATGGCGAACTGCAGCCAGGCAGCGCGGGCAGGAATGCCGTGCTCGTTGAGCTCGACGATCTTGCTACCAAAGACGCCCTTGGGGATCTCGGTGAAGAACACCTTGATGGGAGCGGAGGTCCACATCATGAGGGAGCCCAGCGTAGCGGCGAGAAGGATCAGGCCGATGACGCGCGTAGACACTTCCATGGGAATGCCAAAGTGGGCAAAGACAGCGCCGAACACGTCGAAGATGCCGGTGGAGATGGCAACGCCGCCCTCGGGGATGAACAGGTTAACCAGCAGCGAAGCGCCTGCATACAGAAGGCCGATGGTCAGGCCGGCGATAACGACGGTGCGCACGAAGGCCTTGACGCCGCCCTTAAGGTCGTTAAGGAACACGCCGACGGACTCAGCGCCGCCAACGCCCTGGATGATCCAGGCAAGCGTACCGAAGAAGCCCCACATAGTGGCGAAGTTGCTCATGTCGGGAGCCATGTTGGCGGGCGTAGGAGCCGTAGCGAACTCAACGCCGCCAAAGGCAGCAGCCAGGGACAGCAGGATGAACACGGCAGTCAGGCCGAGAGCCGCGGTCGAACCGAAGGAGGAAATAGAGCCGATCCACTTAGCGCCCTTGGTCGAAACCCACGTGGCGATAGCAAAGACGACGATCTCGATAATGGTGATCCACAGCTGCGAGAGCTCGGCATTGGCACCAAAGAACACGTAGCTCGCGTAGATGATGACATTGGGCAGGACGGATGCAAAGTAGAACAGGTTAACGAACCAGTAGCTAAATGCCGTCAGGAACGCCCAGCGGCCGCCCATCGAGGTCTTGACCCAGGCGTACACGCCCGACTCGGAGTCCTTGTTAAGGCCGACGAACTCGGCGGTAACCAGGGTATAGGGGACAAAGTACAAAAGCGTGGCAAAGAAGAACGACGGCGCGGCTGCCAAGCCAATGGCCGCGTTGTTGTTGATGATGTTCTTGATACCGAACACGGCGGCGACCGTCATGCCCAGCAGAGCGAACGAACCAATCGTTCCTCGTTTTTCAGAGCTCATAAGCCCTCCCAATCATCCGTTATATCTCATCTAAAACCGTCCGGGCTGCAAGCGCAATCGTGGACGGCGCACCTGCTAAGGGGAATGGGGAAAAGGGAGTCAACAAAGCCATCCCCCTTAACGGCGCGAAGCAAACGTCCAGGTGGACGAATACTACTTGTTGGGGAAGGAATAACCTTCGACCGTCACGTGCAGCACCACGACGCGGGGATCCGCAGTGTCGGCGAGGACGCGATACGCCTCGTCGATCTCAATGACGGCAACGCCGCCGGCAGGGATCACCACCTTCTCCCCCGCACCCTCAAAGCGCTCGCGATCATCGATATCGCTGTAGGCGCGGGTGCAGGTGAGGCCTGCCTTGGGGGCAACCTCGACAGTCAGGTCGCCGTCGAGCGGGGCGAGCACGGCATGGTAGCGACGGTGACCGACCAGATCGGCGGTTGCGGCCTCGCGGGCATAGACCCACCAGTACACCAACGAGTCGCCGATGGAGTACGCCACGTCGTGCTGCAGGTCGGCAACGCCATCGAGTGCCTGACCGGTACGCATCCACTTCTTGACGGACTTCATCTGAGCATCGAAGTCGGCACGCGAGTTAAAGACATGCATGGCTTATGCCTCCTTAATGGGTGCCAGCGCCTGAGCCAGATCGGCAGACGTCAGCGGTCGCAGGGACACCTCAAAGCTGAAGCTCTCAAAACGGGTGCGATAGGAATCGAGCACCTCGGAACCCCAAGAGTTCGAGCCAAGGCCGAGCAGTTGGTCGTTGATGTTGACCGTGACCGTATCGCCCTTGACAAGGTCGTAGACGTGCTTGGCGTTATCGATGACCTCGCAGCTATAGGGCC
>USMH01000232.1 GCA_900555745.1 uncultured Collinsella sp. | reverse complement strand
GCCTCGATCATGTCGTCGAGAACCTCCTTGGCGACCTTCATCGACGGCACGGTCTTGTTGAGCGTGAAGGCCTTGAGCGCCTTCTCGTACGAACCCTCGATCGTAGCCTCGACCACGAGCTTCTCGGAGTTCAGTTGCTGCATCATGAGACCCTGCTGGAACAGAGGAATGTTGTCGCGGCTGATGACCTCGGGGCCGTTCTTGCCAATGTAGGCAGGCAGCTCGACCATAGCGTCGTAGGGCATGTTGGGGATAGCACCCTTGTTCTCGCAAATGACCAGGAAGCGCTGCTTGGTATCGTTCTTCAGAGCGATAGCCAGATCGGCAATCCAGTCGCCGTGGCTGCCCGCATAGAACGTGCTCTCGTCGATCTCGCCCGTCTTCTCGTAGTGGTCGATGCCGTCGAAGAGGTTCTTCTCGCGCGTCTCCTCGACCTCGTTAGCACGGGTGCGCTCGGGATTGGAATGCTCGACGAACTCCTTCTGCTGCAGGTAGTAGTTCAGGTACGTGTTGGGCAGGTACTCCGGGAAGCACTCCATGATCTCGTACTCGCCCTTCCAGACGTAGTACCAGCTGCCCTTGGTGTGGCGGTTCTGCTCGGGGTGCTCGTCGGCGGTCTCCTCGGGCTTCTTTGCCATGAGCGAGCCCATGCCCTTGAGGTAGGAATCGGGCAGCAGAATCTCGTGCTCCTTGATGTACTCGCGCAGCTGCGGGAGCACCTCCTCGCCCTTGTGGCGGATCGAGGTGAACCAACCAAAGTGGTTGAGGCCAAAGTAATCGTACTCGACATCCTTCTTGTCGATATCGAGCGCGGCG
Organism: uncultured Collinsella sp.; assembly: GCA_900555745.1. GTDB lineage: Bacteria > Actinomycetota > Coriobacteriia > Coriobacteriales > Coriobacteriaceae > Collinsella. The sequence goes on along the minus strand of USMH01000232.1, from coordinate 1,634 downwards.
CAAACCACGTCGATGATCGCGATCGGCATGTCGCAGATGTTGATGATGCGAGCGTTGGGACGCAGCACGCGGCAGCCCTCGGAGACGATGGCGGCAGGGTTGGAGTAGTTGAGAATCCAGTAGTCCTTCTTGGCGTACTTCTCAACGTCATCGATCAGCTCGACCATGGGGAAGATGGTGCGCATGCCGTAGGCAAGGCCGCCGCAACCGCAAGTCTCCTGACCCACGCAGCCGTGACGCAGCGGAATCTTCTCGTCCTGCTCGCGCATGGCGTAGCCGCCCACGCGCATCTGGGCAAACACGAAGCTCGCGTCGGTAAAAGCCGTCTTTTTGTCGGTGGTCACCGTGAGCTTGATGTCCAGGCCGAGGTCCTCGTGCAAAATCCAGTCCACGAGCACGCCGATCTTGCGCTGGCGCTCCTCGTTGATGTCGTACAGACGAATCTCGTCAACGTCGAGCTCGTCCTTGCGCAGGGCGATGGACTTGACGATGCCGGGGGTAAAGGTGGATCCGCCACCACACAGAGTAATGATCATTGTTTACTGCTCCTTCTCAATTGCGTTTTCGACCTTGTCGCGCATCTCGGCGACCTTCATGCCAAAGATGATCTGGATATTATTGCCGTTGCGGTTAATGCCGCTGTTGGGCACGTGGTTGATGAGGTCCTCATTGATGAGGTCCGGGTTCTTAACGTTCACGCGGAGACGCGTAAAGCAGTTCTCGAGCTCCTCGATGTTGTCCTTGCCACCAAGACCTGCAACCAGGTCGGCAATGCCCGCATCGACGCCCTCTGCGGGAGCCGCGGCAACAGCGCCCTGCTTCACCGCGACAGACGCGGCGGCCTCGCCCTCGGCAACGGACTCGGCGAGCTCGGACTCCTCCTCGCGACCAGGCGTGTGGAGGTTGAGCTTCTTGATGAGGAAGGTGAAGAGGAAGAAGTACAGAGCGGCGTTGACGACTCCAAGCACCAGCATAACCGGCCAGTTGGTCTTGTCGACACCGAGGACCAGGTTGGAAACCACGATGTTGATGATGCCGCCTGCAGTCGAAGCGGGCACGGAGAGGACCTTGAGCAGGACCAGGAAGATGCCGGAAAGAACCGAGTGAACGACAAAGAGGAAGTCCATGGGCTCGGTGACACAGGAGAGCACGGCGGTGATGATCAGCGGGATGATAACGGCCTTGGTCTTATCCTTGTTCCCCTTGTAAGCGGTGACGATAAAGGCGAGACCGATACCGATGTAGGGCCACAGGTTGTTGAAGGTGTAGCTGTTGAAGTAGGTGCTATCGGAGAAGGGCTGGCCCGTCATTGCCATCTCGGCGACACGGATGGGGTAGGCACCGGCGATAACCTGATCGCCCAGCGTCAGGGTGCCACCCACATCGGAGAACTGGAACGGGGTGTAGATGAGGTGGTGCAGACCGGTGGGAACGAGCAGCTTGTTGAGCATGCCGTAGATAAAGAGGCCGATGTTGCCCGACTCCTTAATGATGCCGGCAACTGAGGAGATGGCACCCTGAACCGGAGGCCAAACGATGCAGAAGCCAGCGCCCATGATCCAGGAGATGATGATCATGATCAGGAACGGGAAGCGAACGCCCGAGAACATCGAAAGGGCAATGGGGAACTGCTT
>USMH01000231.1 GCA_900555745.1 uncultured Collinsella sp. | reverse complement strand
CCTATTTGGAATCCGAATCGTCCATGGAGCCGTCGATGCCGGTTTTGGTGTCGTCGTCCGTATTGGAATCGTCATCCTTGGCGAAGGGGTTCTTGAAAAAGCCCGTCGCGTCAGGCTGCAGGCCCGAGAGCTTAATCCAAGGATTATCAAGCTCGGGTTTGGGCATGGCCTGGGCCTTGGGCGCAGTCTCGTTACCGATGAGCTCGGACTCATAGATGAATGTATCGTCTCCAAGCGCGTCATAGGCGGCAACCGGGTTGCCCTCGGTATCGCGATAGGGCGTGCCCTTAAACACGGCCCCGTCGTATGCCACGAGCTGGCGGCCGGTCTCGTTCTCAAAGTAGTAGACGAAAATGCCCTTGAGGGCCACGCACAGCGGAATGGCGATAACCATGCCGATGGGACCCATGAGTGCCGAACCAATAACGAGGGCCGTCAGGCTCATGATGGGATGCACCTGGACCGAGCTTTGCATGACCTTGGGCGAAATGACGTTGTCGGTGACGTTTTGGGCCACCATGGTCACGATCAAAGTCCACAACGCCAGCATCGGGCTGAACATAAAGCCGAGCACCGTGGCAATCGCCGCGCTCACCCAGGGGCCAACAACAGGAACCAAGTGCATAATGCCCGTAAAGATGGCCATGAGTGCCGCGTAGGGATGGCCAATGAGCGTAAAGCCGATAAAGGCGAGGATGCCACCGCAGATGGACGTCACGACCATGCCGCGCATATAACCGCCGACCGAGCGCGAAAGAATCGCGACCATAAAGCGGTACGAGGTCTCTTTTTCCTGTCCGATGATGGTGCAGACCTCGTGGTGCATACGGGGATAATCGCAGGCAAGCCAGTAGGCAAGCACCAGACCCAGGAAGATGACGAACAGCTGCGAGGCCGTATTGGTAATGAACAGGAATACACCGCGGCCAAGCTCGGCGGCAATCTGTGAGACATACTTGGACGCCACCGTGACGAGCGAAGAAAGGTTATCGTCCAGATACTCCTTGAGCGGCGTGTTGTTGAGCGTCTTAGCGTGCGAGATCATCTCGTTGAGATCACCGCCCGCAACGCGAAGCTGCTCAGGCAGACGGCTCAGGACTTCCATAATCTGACCGAGCAAAATAGGCGACAGGATGCAGACGACGCCGACGAGCACTGCCACAACCACAATCAGCGCGATGAGCGAACCGATGCCACGGTTGACGCCGTGATGCTCGAGCCAGTTAGTAATCGGCGACATCACAAAAGCGATGATGGAACCGACAGCGAGAAACTCGATAACCGGCGCCAGGATACCCATAAGGTTAAAGATGACGGCGGCGATGACAATGCAGCCGACGACAGCCCAAATGCGAAGCGTCAGAATACGGGTATCGCGCAGCGTGCGGTCGGTTTGTTGGGGGTGCTCACTCATGAACGAACCATCACTCCGTCGGGGTCGATCTTGTCCTGAATCTTCTTCAGGGTACGTCTCAGCAGGCGCGAGACCTGCACCTGTGAAATACCCAGCTTCTTGGCGATCTCGATCTGAGTCATGCCCTTCACAAAGCGCAACTCGATAACCTCACGCTCGCGCGGCGAGAAATCGCGGATAGCTTCCTCGATAACCAGTCGGTCATCGGTAAAGTCAAGCTCGTTGTCGTCATCGGCATAGCGGTCGAGAATCGAGGGGGCATCATCGGAATCGGACGCGCCAGGAGCCTCGATGGGCACCGAGGTATAGGCCGAAGACGATTCCATGGCCTCCAGCACCTCGTCGACGGTCACGCCCAGGTACTCAGCGATTTCTTCAACCTTAGGCGAGCGCTGCAACTCATTGGTGAGCTTGTCGGTAGCCTGGTTGACCTTGGCAGAAAGCTCCTGCAGACGGCGCGGCACGCGCACGCTCCAGCCCTTGTCGCGGAAGTGACGCTTGATCTCGCCCAGGATGGTAGGCGTGGCAAACGTGGTGAACTCGAGTCCGCGCTCGGGGTCAAAGCGGTCGATAGCCTTGAGCAAACCCAGATAGCCGACCTGCATCAGGTCGTCGAGCGGCTCGCCGCGGTTCTTAAATTTGTTGGCAAGAAACCTTACCAGGTTCATATGGGACATGACGAGCTGCTCACGTGCGTCCGGATCACCGGTCTCTTTGTAGCGACGAAACAGCTCGCGGGTTTTCTCCTTGTCCCAAGCGGTCTTACCGCTCCGGGAACGTTCGGTCATATTAGATATCCGCCTTGAGGTCGAGGGAAAGCGTCAGGGGCGCCGCAGTCTTTTCGTAGGAATCGCACACGCTCGCAAGAATGAGCTCGGCATATACGGCAGCTTGGTCATCCTCATCAACGGTGGCCTGATCGCCAAAGGTAAAGGTCATGCCCACGTGAGATTCGTCGACGTCGAATTTGATCGAAATGTCGTCGGAATCAACGGCCGTGCAGCCAAAGATAAAGGCTTCCTCGGCAGCCATACGAATG
>USMH01000230.1 GCA_900555745.1 uncultured Collinsella sp. | reverse complement strand
CGTAGGCCTCGCCCGCGGCCGTGGCCTCGGCCAAGCGCTCGGCCTCCTGGTCCTTGAGCGCCGCCATGAGCGAGCGAATACGGATGCGCGCGGCGCCCAGATTGGACACCTCGTCAATCTTGAGCACGGTGTAGATCTTGCCGCTGGCCTCCAGGATCTCCTGCACCTGATCGGTAGTCAGGGCATCGAGACCGCAGCCGAAGGAATTGAGCTGGATCAGGTCCAGGTCGTTGCGCATCGTCACAAAGCGGGCGACGGCGTACAGGCGGCTGTGGTACATCCACTGGTCGACGACGCGAATCGGACGCTCGGGCTTCACCAGGTGTGCAAGCGAATCCTCGGTAAAGACCGCAAAACCAAAGCTCGAGATAAGCTCGGGCAGGGCGTGGTTGATCTCGGGGTCGTTGTGGTAGGGGCGACCGGCGAGCACAATGCCGTGGCCACCGTGGTCCTCGACCCACTTAAGAGCCTCCTCACCCATGGTCTGAATATCCTCGTGGAAGCGCGCGTCGGCCTCAAAGGCAGCGTTGACGGCGGCATCGACCTCGGAGCGCGTGATCTTGGGTCCACGCACGCGACCGCGACCGGCCTCAGCATCGGCCACACGGTCGACGGCGAGCACCTGGTACAGACGGCGCTTGAGCTCGGTCTTATCGTGATAGGGCACAAACGGGTACAGGAACTCGATGTTCTGCTCGCGGATCTCGTCGATATTGAGCGCCAGCGCCGTGGGGTAGCTCATGACGATGGGGCAGTTATAGCAGTTGCCGGCGGTCGGATCCTCCTTGCGCTCCCAGCGCACGCACGGCATCCAGATAAAGTCGACATCGCGGTCGATAAGGTTCATCACATGGCCGTGGCTCATCTTTGCCGGGTAGCACACGCTCTCGGACGGCATGGACTCGATGCCCGACTGGTAGGTCTTTTTGCTCGACTGGTCGGACAGCTGCACGCTAAAGCCCAGGCGCGTAAAGAACGCATGCCAGAAGGGGTAGTTCTCGTACATGTTGAGCGCGCGCGGAATGCCGACGGTGCCGCGCGGGGCCTCGTCGGGGCTCAGCACCTCGCGGTTAAAGAGCAGCTCGTTTTTCTTTTTGAAGAGGTTGGGGGCCTCGGTCTTCTGCTTTTTGTGGCCGGCGCCCTTCTCGCAGCGGTTGCCGGTAATGAAGCGCCTGCCGCCGCCAAAGTCGTTGACGGTAAGCTGGCAGTTGTTAGAGCAACGGCCGCAGCGGACGTGCTTTTGCGTCACAGTGAGGTGCGCGATGTCCTCGGCCGAGAGGATGGCCGAGGTGCCGTCGGCGCCGGCGCGATCGCGGGCGAGCAGGGCAGCGCCATAGGCGCCCATGCAGCCGGCGATGTCGGGGCGCACGGCGTGAACGCCGGTGAGCTGCTCAAACGCGCGCAGCGTGGCATCGGACATAAAGGTGCCGCCCTGAACGATTACCTGGCTGCCGATCTCCTTGGGATCGCGCAGCTTAATGACCTTGAACAGAGCGTTCTTGATGACGGAATAGGACAGGCCGGCCGCGATGTCGCCCACCGTGGCGCCTTCCTTTTGCGCCTGCTTGACGCGCGAGTTCATAAAGACCGTGCAGCGGCTGCCCAGGTCGACGGGGGCCTTAGCATGGATAGCAGCATCGGCGAACGCGCGCACGTCCATGTTCATAGACACGGCGAAGCTCTCGATAAAGCTGCCGCAGCCCGACGAGCAGGCCTCGTTGAGCATGATGTGCTCGATAACGCCGTCCTTGACGCGCAGGCACTTCATATCCTGGCCGCCGATGTCCAGGATGAACTCGACGCCGGGCAGGAATGCCTTGGCGCCGCGCAGGTGCGCGACGGTCTCGATCTCGCCGGAGTCGGCCTTGAGGGCCTCGATGAGCAGCGCCTCGCCGTAGCCCGTGGTGGTCACGTGGCCGATGGTGCAGCCCGCGGGGATGTGGTTATAGAAATCGGCCATGATGACCTTGGCCGTGCCCAGGATGTCGCCGTTGTTGTTGCCGTACCAGGTGTGCAACAGCTGGCCGTCCTCGCCCACGAGCGCGGCCTTCATGGTGGTGGAACCGGCGTCGATGCCAATGAACACGCGGCCGGTGTAGCCTTCGAGTTTGCCCTTGGGGACGACTTCCTGGTCGTGGCGGGTCTTGAACTCGGCAAAGTCCTCGTCGGTGGCAAAGAGCGGATCCAGGCGCTCGACCTCGGCACCCTGCGTGTCGCCCAGGGCATCGATGGCCTCGATGAGCTGCGGGAACGTGCTGAGCTTGTTGGACTCGTGCGCCATGGCGGCGCCGCTCGCCACAAACAGGTGAGCGTTTTGGGGCACAATGCGGTGCTCCTCGTCCAGGTTGAGCGTGAGGTAGAAGCGGTGGCGCAGCTCGGAGAGGTACTGAAGCGGGCCGCCCAGGAAGGCGACGTTGCCGCGAATGGGACGGCCGCACGCCAGGCCCGAGATG
>USMH01000229.1 GCA_900555745.1 uncultured Collinsella sp. | reverse complement strand
ATTACCCTGCCATCCGTGCTGCGTACGAGGGCCGCTTTAAGATGGTCATGATCGATGAGTTTCAGGATACCGACCAGATGCAGGTCGATCTGATACGCTACCTGACGGGTGCGGGGGAGCGCGCGCTGTGCACCGTGGGCGATGCGCAGCAGTCCATCTATCGCTTCCGTGGCGCCGAGGTCGAGGTGTTCCGTCGTCAGGAGCGCAAGGTGGGCTCGTCTGCCGCGCCCGAGGCGACTGCCGTGGCCGATGCCCCTGCCGGCGAACTCGTCAAACTCGTGCGCAACTTCCGCAGCCATGACGAGGTGTTGCGTTACGTGGCACGCGTCTTCGACGGCGATGACGGCGGCCTGATGCAGGGCTTTTTGGATCTTGAGGCGAGCGATGGCCGCAAGGACACGCTGGTGGCGGACGCCTCGCGCCGCCAGGCCCTCTTTGTTGCCGGCGGCAGTATGCAGGAGCGCACACAGGCCAAGGCCCGCGCGATCGCCGAGCGCTTCCGCGCGCTTGTCGATGCCGGCCAGCCCCAGGGCGGCATGGTACTGCTGCTGGGCCGCATGACCAACGCCGATGTCTACGCCCAGGCCTTCCGCGATCAGGGGCTCGACTGCGTCATCGCGGGCGGCTCGGTCTTTGCCCAAGCAGCCGAGGTGCTGACGGTGCGCTCCCTGGTTTGTGCGCTCGCCAATCCGGCCGATACGGCGCAGGGCCTTATGCCGCTGCTCGCCTCGCCGATGTTTGCGCTCGGCGCCCAGGAGTTCCTGGCGCTGGCGACCAAGCTCGATAGCGAGACGGGGGAGACCTCGCGCCGCAACATTGATGCGGGCATCATGAGCGATTCCGATGTGCCGGGCTTGCAGGGCTTGCCGCTCGTGACGCGCGCCCGCGAGGTGCTGCGGTATGCGCTTCGTCGCGTGGGCCGCGATTCGTTCGCCGCCATCGCGCGCGACGTGGTCAACGCCTCCGGCTGGTTTGTGCGTCTGGGACAGCGTGGTCCCGAGGGCAAGGCCATCGCCGCCAACGTGCTCAAGGCGCTCGATGCCGTGGCCGAGGCAGAGGCCGAGCTCGGCAATTCTCCGCGTTCCATCGCGCTGGCCTTCGACCGCTTCTTGGCGGGCAAGGAAGCCCCGGGTGCCCTCAACGAAGAAGGCGACGGCGCGGTGCGCATCATGACGGTGCATGCCTCCAAGGGTCTGGAATATCCGGTCGTGGCGGTCGCCGAGTGCTTTGGCGTGCGTAAGTCCTCGGGTGCGGCACAGATGGGTCGCGTCGAGGGTGGAGCGCAGGTCGTGGCACTGCCGGCACGCTTCGACGGCGTTAAGCTTGCCGACGGTACCTTTGTGAAGGGCGACGACGTCAAAAAGCAGTTTGAGCACGCGTTTAAGGGCAAGGGCACGTCGCTGTGGCTGCCGCCGGAGCTCATGGAGGACGTCTGTGCGACGGGTTCTCCCGCCGAGGCATTTGCTCACCTGCGCAACGACGACCTGCAGCTTTCGCTCGAGGAGCGGGCCCGCTTGCTCTATGTCGCCATGACGCGAGCACGCGAGCTAGTCATTCTGGCGATGGATGCCGGCGTGAGCCGTGGCAAGGTGACGGCGCCGACCTTCGATGTCGAGACGGATCTGACCTACGACGTGCTGCGCCGTATTTTGCCGACCGACGCTCTGGACATGCCGCAGCTCGATGCCGACCGCCTGGTGTTCGACAACTCCCGGCCGGGCGACTACGAGCTCATTTCGCTCGCGAACTTTACCTTTGGCGAGCAGGCGTTTGAGGCCAACGCTTCGCTGGATGCCGAGGGCAGGCTTGTCCGCGGCGATGCGGAGCCGGAGGGTGCCGGTGCAGATGCCCGCGCCGCCGTTCCCGGTCCTGCCGAACCCGAGCCCGATGCGTTTGAGCTCGTGTATCCCCAGGCGGTGGGCGTGCGCATGGGTATCTGTCCGTATCCGGCGCGCGATTCGTACAGCTACTCGTCAATTGCCGCGGCGCTGCATGCCGAGTCCGAGGACCGTGCCGCCGAGGCACACGTGCCCATGGACGAGGCCGGCGATGATGCGGAGTCGGATGGTTCCGAGATGACGGATGCAGACGTGGCTGCCGTTGAGCCTACCGGCAACCCCATGGCGCTGGGCTCGGCCTTCCACGCTGCCTGCCAGTGGCTCATCGAGATGGGTGCCGATGCGCTGCCCGCCACGCGTGCCGATGCGCTGGCGCGCCTGTGGCGCCTGACGCCGGAGCAGCGCGAACGCTTCGATGCCGCTCTGGAGCGCTGGCTCAAGTCGGCTGTTCGTGCCGACCTGCTCGCGTGGCCGTGCGTTCGCGCCGAGGTGCCGTTCTTTTCGCTGGGCTGCGAGGACGAGGACATCGCCCGCTACGGTGCCTATGCCGAAGGCGCCATCGACGCTTTGGCGACGAACCCGGCGGATTCGTCACGCGCGCTGGTCATCGACTACAAGACGGGTGGCACGCCGGATGAGACGCCGGACCAGCTGCTCGAGAAGCACG
>USMH01000228.1 GCA_900555745.1 uncultured Collinsella sp. | reverse complement strand
TGCCGAGCGAGGCGATCTGGCGAACGACCGAGCTCGAGATATAGCCGTACTGCGGCGCACTCATGACAAAGATGGACTCCAGCTCACTATCCAGGCGATAGTTAAGGTCGGCTTGCTGCAGCTCATACTCAAAGTCGGTCATGGCGCGCAGACCCTTGACCACGGCCCCCGCCCCCTGCTCACGAGCGAAGTCGACCAAGAGGCCGGTAAAGGGCAGGACCTCGACGCCGTCGATATCACCGAGCGCCTCGCGGGCCAGCGCCACGCGCTCATCGAGCATAAACGTGGTGCCCACGCCGTTTTTACCCTGCGACTCGGCAACAGCGACGATCACGCTGGGAAAGATGCGGCGGGCGCGACGGATCACATCGATATGGCCAAACGTAATGGGATCAAAAGTGCCCGGGACGATCACGCGGTTGATGGTGTCATTCATGGGCGTCCTCCTGAAACGTCGTGGCATCATTGTTGTCAGCATCGGTGCCGGCGCTATCGCCCTCACCATCGTCATCGCCGACCCAACGGAGCAGGTCGACCGAGGTAATGCCGTAGCGCTTCTCACGTACAGTCTCAAAGTCTGCCGGATGCGCGCCCGCATCGGCGGCGGCATGCTCAAACAGGGCAAAAGCGCCAGGTGCAAGCAAACCCTGCTGGGCCAGGTCCTGCAGCAGCTCCTCGACCGGCTCGGCACCAAAAGCATAGGGCGGGTCGAGCAGGACCAAATCAAAGGGGCCGCCCGGCACACGACCGCGCGAAGCACTCGCCAGCATGTCGCCCGTGACCACACGCCAACGCGCACGGTCACGGCAGAGCGACTCAATATTCTTGGTAATGAGCCGCGCGGCGTTGCGATCGATCTCAAACGTCGTGAGCGAGCGGGCCCCACGAGAGAGCATCTCTAACCCTAAGGCACCGGAGCCGCCAAAGGCGTCCAGCACACGGACCTCGTCCAGATCGAAATCGAATGCCGACATGACCATAGATGCGCACGCCTCGCGCACGCGATCAGTCGTGGGGCGGGTGACATCGCGACCACGGGGCTCCTCGATCTTACGACCGCGCCATTCGCCGCCGATGATTCTCATCCTCCGCTGACCTCCTTAAAGATATGTCGATAACGCATGGCGACCACGTCGCGCAAGGGGCGCGTCGCCACGGAGTCAAGGGTGCTAGCATACCGCAAGAGCTCGACCGCGTCCAAATGGGCCCACTCGATCAGTTCCTCGTCGGCATCCAGGTCGACAAAGCGCAGGGTCACGCCGCCGTGCTGGCGGTACCCCAGGATTTCGCCCTCGTGACGCAGACGCAGGTCCATCTGGGCGAGCGTAAAGCCGTCCGAGGTCTTTTCGAGCGACTGGAGACGGTCTTGTGCCGCCGAGGCGCCGCCATTGCCCTTGGAGTGCGTCATGACCAGGCACGTGCCCGACACGCTGCCGCGGCCCACGCGACCGCGTAGCTGATGCAGCGCCGCCAAGCCAAACCGCTCACCGTTCTCGATGACCATGACGGTGGCGTTGGGCACGTCGACGCCCACCTCGACCACCGTAGTCGAGACGAGCACGTCAATCTCGCCACGCTTGAAGGCGTCGATAACGCGATCCTTCTCCCCCGCTGGCATACGGCCGTGAAGGCGCTCGATGGCAAGACCCGGCAACGCCAGACGCAGGCGATCGAGCTCGGTCGCCGTATCGTGCAGCGGCACAGGCACGGTCACGCGGCCCTCGTCGTCGCGGGCGATACCGGGCACGTCCTCCAACTCATCGGCCGAGTCACTCGGCTCCACGAGCGGGCAAATCACGTAGGCCTGCTGACCCTTTTCATGCGCCTCGCGGATGGCGCCATAGGCGAGGTCGCGGCTCGACTCGGTGAGCACGCGTGTCGTCACGCCAGCGCCAGGGACGGGCCGATGGCGGATGATACTCGTGTCCAGATCGCCGTAGACCGAAAGCGCCAGCGTACGCGGGATCGGTGTCGCCGTCATAACGAGCAGGTCCGCACCGGGGCCCTTCGCGCGTAGGGCGTTGCGTTGGCCAACGCCAAACCGGTGCTGCTCGTCGATGACGACAAGCGACAGATGATTGAACGCAACGTTATCCGAAAGCACCGCATGGGTGCCAAAGAGGACATCGAGCTCGCCGGACTGCAGCTGCTCATGGATCCGCTCGCGCTCGGCCGCCGGCGTGGCACCCGTCAGAAGCGCCCAGGACATGCCGGCCTGCGAGAGCAGAGGGCCGGTCTTATCGGCATATTGGCGCGCCAGCACGCCCGTGGGCGCCATGACGCAAGCTTGCGTGCCGCTATCGGCAGCCACAGCCAGCGCGCAAGCGGCAACGGCGGTCTTACCGGTACCGACATCACCCAGCAGCAGGCGGTTCATCACCTGCCCGCCATCGCACATATCGCGCAAGATATCTTGGAACGCAGCCTCCTGCTCGTCGCTCAGCAAAAACGGCAGGGCTTGCTTGAGCGCAGCCAGGTGCTCGCCCGCGGTGTGGGCATAGGGAACCCTGTCTCTTA
>USMH01000227.1 GCA_900555745.1 uncultured Collinsella sp. | reverse complement strand
CCCATGGCGCACATGGTCAAGCGCGAGACGGTCGACGCGGCGCGCGCCGAGTACGGCGACGACCTGGCCGTGGTGTGCTACGTCAACTCCACGGTCGAGATCAAGAGCTGGAGCGACGTGTGCGTCACCAGTTCCAACGCCGTTAAGATCGTGTCCGAGCTGCCGCAGCAGCATATTCTGTTCATTCCCGACCAAAACCTGGGACGCTTCGTAGCCGAGCAGGTGCCGCAAAAGCACGTCATCCTCAACAACGGCTACTGCCCGCGCCATCACATCATCACCGTCGAGCAGATCGTCGACGCGACGGAGGCCCACCCCGACGCGCTCGTGCTGGCGCACCCCGAGTGCAAGGCCGACGTCCTGGCCGAGGCCGACTACATCGGCTCCACCGCCGGCATCATCAAGTATGCCGAGGAGTCCGACGCGAGCGAGTTCATTATCGTGACGGTCCGCGGCGTGCTCTACGAGCTCGAGCGCCGCTGCCAGGGCACCGGCAAGAAGTTCTACTTCCCCGTGGTGCAGCCCACCTGCGTCAACATGGATCTCATCACGCTCGAAAAGCTCGTGCGCTGCCTGGAGACGGGCGAGGGCGAGGTGCAGATCGGCGTCTCGGACGAGGCGGCAGACCAGGCCAAGCTCACGCTCGACCGTATGCTCGAGTACGCAGCACGCTAGAACAATGTTGCATGAGGGACGGTCCCTTATGTCACATTCAAGGGAGAGGATTCCTGTGGAAACCAAGCAATACCCCGATATGGAGTGCGACGTCGTCATTGCCGGCTGCGGCGTGGCGGGTCTGTACGCGGCCCTCAATCTGCCGACGAGCACGCGCGTGATCATGCTCTCCAAGGGCGCGGTCGACGAGTGCGATTCGATGCTCGCGCAGGGCGGCATTTGCGTGCTGCCCGAAGGCTCGGACTACGATGCCTTCTTTGAGGACACCATGCACGCCGGCCACTACGAGAACCGCCGCGAGAGCGTCGACATCATGATCCGCTCGAGCCGCTCGGTCATCAACGACCTGCTAGCGATGGGCGTGGATTTTGAGCGCAAGGCCGACGGCAGCCTCAATTTTACTCGCGAGGGCGCGCACAGCCGTCCGCGCATTGCCTTCCATGCCGACATTACGGGCAAGGAGATCACGACCAAGCTGCTCCAGGCCGTTCGCAAGCTGGACAACGTGCAGATTTTGGAGCACGTGGCCATGACCGACATCCTGACGGGCGAGCGTGACGGCGCCACGGTGTGTGCCGGTGTCGTCGCCGTTCCCGTGGACGAGGACAACTCGGTTCGTCCCGCCGACGAGCTGACAAATGCCGCCGAGGGCGTGCATGCCGGCGAGCCGTTTAAGATCCATGCCCGCCACACGCTGTGGGCAACGGGCGGCATCGGCGGCGTATACGACCATTCGACCAACTACCCGCAGCTCACGGGCGATGCCTGCTACATTGCTCAGGAGCATGGCATTAAGATGGAGCATCTGGACTACGTGCAGATCCATCCCACGGGTCTGTTCTCGCCGCAGCCGGGTCGCACGTTCCTGATCAGCGAGAGCTGCCGCGGCGAGGGCGCGATTTTGCTCAACGCCGCCGGCGAGCGTTTTACCGACGAGCTTCAGCCGCGCGACGTGGTCGCCGCCGCTATTCGCGAGCAGATGAAGCAGGACGGCACCGAGCACGAGTGGCTGAGCTTTGCCCCCGTCGAGCGCGACGTGGTGACCGGGCACTTTGCCAATATCCGCGCGCGCTGCCTGGAGGACGGCCGCGACATCTTGGACGAGCCCATCCCCGTTACGCCCACGCAGCACTACTTTATGGGCGGCGTGTGGGTCGACAAGGACGGCCGCACCTCGATGCCCGAGCTCTACGCCGCCGGCGAGACGGCCTGCAACGGCGTTCACGGCAAGAATCGCCTGGCTTCAAACAGCCTGCTCGAGGCGCTGGTCTGGGGTCGTCGCGCCGCGTGGTACATGCGTACCGGCGAGTCGCTGGCCGTGGAGCAGGCGGGCGATCCCGCGCTCGATGGCCGTCATCGCGCCCTAAGCGCAGACACCCTGGCAATCGATGATTTGGCCCGTGCCGCCGGCACGCAGGCCGTGGAGGAGTAGACCATGAATCCCATTACCATGAAGCTCGTCGTCGATGATCTGATTCTGCAGGCTCTGCGCGAGGACATTACGTTTGAGGACGTGAGCACGGCGAGCGTGTGCCCCACGGCGCGTCCCGCCACGGTGGAGCTTATCGCCAAGTCCGTCGGCATCATCGCCGGCTTGGATGTGTTTGCCCGTACCTTTGAGCTGCTGGATTCGCAGAGCTCGGTGCTGCTCGACGTTGCCGATGGCGACGAGGTGCACGCCGGCGACCATGTGGGTCAGGTGCGCGGCGACGCGCGCGTGCTGCTTTCGGGCGAGCGTGTGGCGCTCAACTACCTGCAGCGCATGAGCGGCATCGCTACCTATACGCACCAGATGGCTGCAGCGCTCGAGGGCACCAAGACCGTGCTCGTCGACACGCGCAAGACCACACCGGGCATGCG
>USMH01000226.1 GCA_900555745.1 uncultured Collinsella sp. | reverse complement strand
ACCGGCGAGCAGCGCAAGCTCTACCTGGCAAACCAGGACCGCATCGCCCAGCAGGTGCAGCATCGCGAGGCATCCGAGTTTAAGAAAGACAAACTCAAGGTGCTCGCCGAGCTCACCAAACTGCGCCAGATCTGCTGCGACCCGCGTCTACACTACGAGGATTACAAGGCGGGGAGCGCCAAGCTCGACGCTTGCATGGAGCTCGTGCACGGTGCGCTCGACGGCGGGCACCACATTCTGCTATTCAGCCAGTTCACGGGCATGCTCGATATCATTGGCAAGCGCCTGGCCAAGGAGGACATCGGCTTTCTTAAGCTCACGGGCGCTTCGTCCAAGGAGAGCCGTGCCAAGATGGTTGCGCAGTTCCAAGCTGGCGAGGTGCCGGTCTTTTTGATTTCGCTCAAGGCGGGCGGCGTCGGCCTGAACCTGACGGCGGCCGACGTGGTCATTCACTATGACCCGTGGTGGAACGTGGCGGCGCAGGACCAGGCGACCGACCGCGCGCACCGTATTGGCCAGCAACATACCGTGACCGTGTACAAGCTCATCGCCAAGGACACGATCGAGGAACGCATTATGCAGATGCAGGAGTCCAAGCGCGACCTGGTCAACAGCGTGCTCGGTGGCGACGGCATCTCCTCGGCACTGTTTACCCGCGAGGATGTTTTGGCACTGCTCGGCGGCGACGGGCGCTAACTGCGCAGATGGCAACCGGGGCTGTCGAGACGGCTTCGGGTCGCCGGCGCGCTCTGACCCCGGGCGCTAGCCCCGCTCGTTATGTGTTCATTTGCCATGCCGTGGATGGTTCGCTTGCCTTTGGGCATAAGAACCTCGAGAACATCGGCACATCAGCAAAGGAGAACATCATGGCGAAATTCTTTAAGGACCCCGACGGCAAGCTCATTGCCGCCCTTGGCAACGACGTTGCGACCCCTGCCGGCTGCACGGAGCTGACCGCGAACACCGAGGACGCGGCGCACGAGAAGCACGTGCCGGTCGTTGAGAGCGAGCGCGACGGTCACGTGATCCGCGCACGCGTGGGCTCGGTCGAGCATCCTATGGTGCCCGAGCACTACATCGAGTGGATTGCCCTTGAGGCCGAGGGCCGTCTGGAGGTCCATTACCTCCAGCCCGGCATGAAGCCCGCGACGTTTTTTGCCGGCGGTTCCAAGACCGGTACCGTCTATGCCTATTGCAACCTGCACGGGCTGTGGTCCGCGACGTTCTAGGAGCGCGCCCCCGCTCGGGGTATCATAGCTAGCATATGCACATGCAAGCGCCGACTGCGTCATGCGGCCGGCGCTTTTACTACGACAACGATGGTTTACGACGGAAAGGGCTGAGCCATGAAGCTCGCACTTGCACAGATCGATATGCGCCTGGGTGATATTGAGGGTATCTGCGGTCGCATCGAGGACCAGGCGCGCCTGGCCCATGAGCGCGGTGCGCGCGTACTGTGCGTCCCGGCTCCGCTCTTTATGGGAGCCCTGCCCGGCGGCCTGGTGGGCGCTGCCGACTTTGAGCACGACATACTTGCCGGCTTGACCGGCGTCGCCGAGCGTATCCAAGAGCTCGATATGATCTGCATCGTGCCCGCGGCAGTTTCGTTTGAGGGCCAGCCCCTGCTCGACTACATGATGCTCAAGGACGGCCATGTGGTGCCGGCCCGTTCGAGCATTGCCCTGCAGCGCGGTGGGAACGGCGATGCCCGTTGGGCGCCGCCGGTGTTTGACGTGGACGGCGTGCGTATCGCCGTGATCTTCGATTTGGACCGCGAGCTCGAGATGCTGCCGACCGGTGTCGACCTCATCGCCTATTTCCAGTTCAACGCGTTTGATATGACCGACCGCGAGAGCGCTGCGATCGCCGCCGTGCGCAGCGGAGCCTACCGCAAGATCGCATCTAAGCGCAGCGTGTGGTTTGCCTGCATGGCGCCGGTCGGTGCGTACGATGAGTCGGTGTATACCGGCGGCTCGTTTGTGCTCGACGACTGCGGCCGCGTGGTGGCCCAAGCGCCGTGTTTTGAGGAGAGCCTACTGGTTCAGGAGATCCAGCGCGGTGTGATGCTCGATGCCTTGGAGGACCACGAGCTGCCCGAGTTTCGTTCCGAGGAGTGGTTGTGGCAGGCGCTGGTGCTCGCTGTGCGCGATAACGCCCGAGCCCATGGTACGTCGCGCGCCGTGGTGGCGCTTGAGGGCGACTTGCCGTCGTCCCTGCTGGCGGCGCTTGCCGTCGACGCTCTGGGTCCGCGCAATGTGGTCGGCCTGGTGCTGGGACGCAACCGCATCTTTACGCCGGCGCAGGAGGAGGCCGAGGCTGCTCGCTGTGCCGCCGTTCGCGCCATTGCCGAGCGCCTGCATATTCGCACGGTTGAGCGCGATGCGCCGGATGCCGCGCGTGTGCTCGACCGCGATGTGTCGGCGGGCGACGCCGAGCGCCTGCGCTCTCGCACGTTGGGCCTCATGCTGGAGGATACGGCGCTCGAGCTGGGTGCGATGGCGTTGAGCCCGCTGTCCAAAACTGAGTACGCGCTGGCGGCGCCCGCG
>USMH01000225.1 GCA_900555745.1 uncultured Collinsella sp. | reverse complement strand
GCTCAACCACGCTTTCGATCACGGCGCGCCGCTCACCGTGCGGGCTGTTCTTAATGCTCACGGCAACGGTATCGCCATCCATGATCTCGCGCTTACCGCGGCCCATGACCTTGTAGTCGCCGTTTTCGGTTAC
The DNA here is from genome assembly GCA_900555745.1 of uncultured Collinsella sp. Taxonomy (GTDB): domain Bacteria; phylum Actinomycetota; class Coriobacteriia; order Coriobacteriales; family Coriobacteriaceae; genus Collinsella. The sequence continues at coordinate 2,419 of USMH01000225.1, read as the reverse complement.
AACGTAGGCGCTATGCTCATGGAGCTGCACGCGCCCGGTCAGGCTCGGACGGCGTTCGCTGCGCACCGGCCCGCGCTGATTGCGAGCTCCACGCTTATGCTTGTTATTGCGCCCCATGGCGCCTCCTAACTATCGATTGCGAACTCCAAAGAGTCTACCCAAATGATTCGCTTTCCTGCCGTCCCCTAGGGATCAAAAAACGGGCCGCCCCATAAGAGACGACCCGTTGGAAGGGATGAATTCCAAGCATGCCTACACGCGCAGGTAGCGGCGCATGGCGATGGCAGAACCAAAGAGACCGATAATCACGCCGACCAGAATCAGCGCAGCATAGGTCACCAAGTAGTACTGCATCGGCAGGGCAAACGACATCCAGCCGATGCTCTCCTGCAGACGCGGGATCATCAGATTGCGCAGCAGCTCCAGAACGCCGATGGAAAGCAGCGAGCCCAAAATGGCCTGCAGCACGCCCTCGGTGATAAACGGGCCACGAATGAAGCCGTTGCTGGCGCCGACCAGACGCATAATCGCAATCTCACGACGACGCGCCGTGATGGACAGGCGAATCGTGTTGTTGATGAAGATGAATGCGATAAAGGTCAGAAGACCAACGAGCACCACGGCGGCGATGCGGATGTAGTTGGTCACCTGGAACAGGCGGCTCACTTCCTCCTGGCCGTACAGCACGCTCGCGTTGACGTCGCCGTCATCCGCGATCTTCTGGAAATCGGCATCCTTCTTGAGCTTCTTTGCCGTGCTCTCGACCTTGGACGGATCGTCCATCTCAATAGCGAAGGAAGCCGGCAGCGGGTTCTGGCCATCGAGCGCGCTCATGGTGGCGTCGGCGTTGCCCGACATCTTGCTCGTATACTCGGCCAGCGCGTCGTCCTTGTCCTTATAGGTCACGGACTTGACGTTATTCCACGTCTTAAGCTCGGCCTCAAAAGCCTGAACATCAGCCTGATCAGCGTCATCACTAATGAACGCGTTGATGACAACCTGATCCTCGACGGTGCCGATCACGGAGTTCAGCATCGCGGAGCCCATGATGAACAGGCCGATGATAAACAGCGAAAGGAAGATCGTGATGACGGCGCCGAGCGAGGTAGTCCAGTTACGGAAGAAGTGGCTGATTGCCTCTTTGAAGGAGTAGCCCACGTTAGTTGGTGCCATAGTTGCCGTAACCTCCCCTCTCCTGGTCGCGGATAACGTGGCCGCCCTCGAGGGCGATCACGCGACGGTGCATGCTATCGACCATCTCGCGGTCGTGCGTGGCGACGATCACGGTGGTGCCGGTGCGGTTAATACGCTCGAGCAGCTTCATGATGCCCAGCGAGATCGCCGGATCGAGGTTGCCCGTCGGCTCGTCGCAGATCAGCAGCGGCGGACGGTTGACCATAGCGCGGGCGACGGCAACGCGCTGCTGCTCGCCACCGGAAAGCTGGTCGGGCAGCGAGTCCATCTGATCGGCCAGGCCGACCAGACGCAGCACCTCGGGCACCTGGCTGCGAATGACGCCCTTGGGCTTGCCGATGCACTGCAGGGCAAACGCCACGTTTTCGTAGGCGGTTTTTTGCGGCAGAAGCTTAAAGTCCTGGAACACGGCGCCAATCTGGCGGCGCAGGAACGGAACCTTGCGGTTCTTGATCTTCATGAGGTCCTGACCGGCAACCAGGATGCGGCCGCTCGTCGGCTTGACGTCACGGTTGAGCGTCGACAGCAGCGTGGTCTTACCCGAGCCGGAGTGACCGACCAGGAAGACGAACTCGCCCGGATAGATCTCGATGTTGATGTCGTCGAGTGCAGGCTTGTTGGGCTGTGCCGGATAGATCTTGGTGACATGCTCCATAAGGATGACGGGCTCGACACCGGCCTGCTTGGCCATCTTCTTGCGGCTGGCCTGCGGATCGATGGGCGCAAACACCGACGTAAAATCGGGGTTGTTGAGCGCGTTATCGAGGCTTGCGACCTCGGCTGCCTGATCGCTCTCGACCACCGGGGCAGCAGGCTGCGTGGGGTCGGGAATAGCGGCAAAGAGACCGGACTGCGCAGGCTGAGGAGCCGGCGTCGCAGGGGCCAAGGGGTCGGGAATGCCGGCCATGGTAGGCTGCGGCGTGGCGGCACCAGCCTGAGGCTGCTCCACGCGAGCGGTCACGGCCTGAACGGGCTCAAAACCCGCCGTGCCGGAAAGCGCGACATCGCTGGTTGGATTGTAGGCAAAGGGATCGGATGCCGGCTGTGCCTGATCTGCCGGCTGAGCGGGGGCCTGAGCAACAGGCTGGCCCTCTGAATCCGGAGTGGCGAAACGACTGCCCTGGACGCCTGCCTGCGTCTTGGGGGCATCATCGCCCGCACCGGAGGTACGGAAGTGGTTACCCACTGGTGCTCCTTATCGTCGTGCGTTTAAACTACATGAGCG
>USMH01000224.1 GCA_900555745.1 uncultured Collinsella sp. | reverse complement strand
GGACGTTCTTAAATGACTAGTCGACACAAGGAGTGTCCCCAAATGCCGGCACATAAGGAACGTCCCTAAGTGCCGCTCGAACATAATAAGTTTGGTACCTTGACATTTATTTACCGTGCTCCTAAATTGGTTAGGCACAAAACAATTCAACTACCTAACTAAAGAAAGGAGCGAAGCTTAGATATGTGTGTTGAACCACTCGTCCTTCCGCATGAGCCCGGCGGTGACCCGTCGCAACCGGTAGACATACCCGAAGCGGTCAGCGCCGAAGACAAACTCGCCAAGCGCATCCTGAGCGGCCTGGGCTTTTGCGGCCATTACATGCATTTTCATGGCGGAGGCGTGTCCGGCAAGGCGCCCATCATCTGCCTGCTGGCCAAGCAACCCGGCGGCGAGATGTCGCAGCAGGAACTCGGCATGCACTTTGACCTCAAGCCGGGGTCGCTTTCCGAGATCCTGTCCAAGCTCGAGCTCAACGGCCTCATCGAGCGCAGCCGTAACCCCAAGGATCGACGGCAGCTCACCATTCGCCTGACCGAAACCGGCCGGGAAAACGCCCGCATCGACCAGGCGGCCCGCATTCGCTTTAGAGAGCAAGCCTTTAGTGCCCTCACCCACGACGAGCGCGAGCAGCTCGCCGAAATGCTCGAGAAAATCCGTGTAACCTGGGAGGAACTGGATGATTAAAACCCTCATGGGAAGCATCCGCGACTATATGAAAGTCACCGTTGCCACGCCGCTGCTCGTGCTTGGCGAGGTGCTCTGCGAGATGCTGATTCCATTTATCACCGCCAACCTGATCGACGCCATCAAAGACGGCGCCACCGTAGCCGAGATGCTTCCCACCGCGGGCCTTTTGGTGCTCATCGCGCTGACATCGCTTGCTTTTGGCGCCGCGGCAGGCGTCACCTGCAGCCATGCGAGCTGCGGCTTCGCCAAGAACCTGCGTCACGACCTGTTCTACAAGATCCAGACGTTCAGCTTTGCCAACATCGATGAGTTCTCGAGCTCATCGCTCGTCACGCGCCTGACCACCGACATCAACAACGTTCAGCAGGCCTTTATGATGATCATCCGTATCGCCGTGCGCGCGCCGCTGGTATTGGTCTTCGCCTTTACCATGGCATTTATCATGGGCGGCAGCGTCGCCATGGTCTACCTGGTCATCATTCCGCTGCTGGGCTTTGGACTGTTCTTTATCATCTTTAAGGTGCGCCCCATCTTCTCGCGCGTGTTCCACAAGTACGATGCCCTTAACGAGTCCGTCGAGGAAAACGTCACCGGCATGCGCGTGGTTAAGAGCTACGTACGCGAAGACTTTGAGAAGGAGAAGTTCGCGGCCGCCGCGCGCGATGTCCAGATGGACTTCACCCGCGCCGAGAAGCTGCTCGCCTTTAACAACCCCATGATGAACATCTGCGTCAACGGCGCGTTTGTCGTCATCATCTACCTGGGCTCCAAGCTCATCATCACGAGCCAGGGCACGCTGTTCGACGTGGGCCAGCTCTCCTCGACCTTTACCTATGGTTTCCAGATTCTCATGAGCCTGATGCAGCTGTCGATGATCTTTGTCATGGTGACCATGGCCGACGAATCGGCACACCGCATTGCCGAGGTGCTGGCCGCCGAGCCCACGATCGCCGATCCCGCCGAGCCCGTGCCCGAGGTTGCCGACGGTTCCATCGACTTTGACCACGTGAGCTTTAAGTATTCCAAGCATGCGAAGCGCCAGGCGCTCGACGATATCGACCTGCACATTACGAGCGGCGAGACCATCGGCATCATCGGCGGCACCGGCTCGGCCAAGTCCACGCTCGTTAACCTCATCGCCCGCCTGTACGACACCACCGAAGGCGCTGTGCGCGTGGGCGGCGTGGACGTGCGCGACTACGACCTGGACGCGCTGCGTCACCAGGTCGCCATGGTGCTGCAGAAAAACGTGCTGTTTAGCGGCACCATCGCCGAGAACCTGCGTTGGGGCGACCCGAACGCCACCGACGAGGAAGTCCGCGAGGCGGCGCATCTGGCCTGCGCCGACGAGTTTGTCGACGGTTTCCCCAAGGGCTACGACACCTGGATCGAACAGGGCGGCTCCAATGTTTCCGGCGGTCAGAAGCAGCGCCTGTGCATTGCGCGTGCCCTGCTGCGTCGCCCCAAGATCTTGATCCTGGACGACTCCACCAGCGCCGTCGACACCAAGACCGACGCCAAGATCCGCGCAGGGCTGGCAAGCTATCTGCCCAACACGACCAAGCTCATCATCGCCCAGCGCATCAGCTCCGTACAGGACGCAGACCGCATCATCGTCATGGAGGGCGGCCGAATCGCGCAGATCGGCAACCATGACGAGCTGCTTAAGACGAGCGAGATCTACCGCGAGACCTTTACCTCGCAAAACAAGATGTCTGCCGAAGGTACGCAAGACGCCGACGACGTCTCTGGCGACGCGAACACGGCGGCAGACAACACCGACATGACCGCAACGCAAGCTCAGACCCAGGAAGGAGGCGAGGCACATGAGTAAGGCAACGACCGCCGAGCGCGCGCTCAACCG
>USMH01000223.1 GCA_900555745.1 uncultured Collinsella sp. | reverse complement strand
GCGTCGCAGTGGCCGCACATGAGGCCGGAAGTCTTGATTGTGTAACGCATGGGTATTCCTCTCTGTTGTGTCGGCTTTCCCAGGCACCCGACCTTGACCTTCAAGCTGTCGCTCGCGTACCAAAGTACGCGTCGCTCCTCTTTCAGGTCAATCTCGGGCACCTGGAAAACCCGTTCTAAATGGACTAAATGGTGAGCCTATTTTGCCACTTTAGGCTTAAAGGATTTCAGGCGCAGTGCATTGGACACGACGCACACGCTCGACAGACTCATGGCCGCGGCGCCAAACATCGGCGAGAGTTGCCAACCGGTGAGCGGGAAGAACACGCCCGCGGCGAGCGGAATGCCGATGCCGTTGTAGAACAGCGCCCAGAACAGGTCCTGCTTGATGTTGCGAATCGTGGCGCGCGAAAGTTCGATGGCTCGCGCAACATCCATGAGGTCGCTGCGCATGAGAACCACATCTGCCCCTTCTTTGGCGATGTCGGCGCCGGTGCCGATGGCAAGACCCACGTCGGCGCGCGCCAGGGCGGGGGAGTCGTTGATGCCGTCGCCCACCATGGCGACCATGCTGCCCGCATCCTGCAGCTCGCGCACGTGGCGCTCCTTGTCGGCGGGAAACACGTCGGCGATGACCTGCTCGCTGGTGAGCCCCACGCGGCGGGCGATTGCTTCGGCCGTCACACGGTTGTCGCCGGTGAGCATGCGCACGTCGACGCCGAGCTTGCGGAGCGCGGCGATGGCCTCGGCGCTCGTCTCTTTGACCTCGTCAGCCACGGCGATGGTACCGACGAGCTCGCCGTTCTTGGCAAAGAACAGTGGCGTCTTGCCCTCGGCGGCGAACTGTTCGGCAAGGCCGGCGGGCACCTTCGCGCCCAGCTCGTCCATCAGACGCACGTTGCCGGCTGCGATGACATTCTGCCCCTCGCGTGCCGTAACGCCACGACCGGGCACGGCGGCAAAGTCCTCGACCATGCGCGCCACGATTCCGTGCACCTCGCACTCGGCCATAATCGCCTCGGCCAGCGGGTGCTCGCTTGAGCGTTCCAACGCGGCGGCCAGCTTGAGCAGCGCCTTTTCGCTCATGGCGGGCGATCCGTCGGCGCGCGTGGCTACCACGATATCGGTCACGGCAGGCTTGCCGCGGGTGACCGTGCCCGTCTTATCGAGCACCACCGTGCCCACGCTGCGCAGATTCTCCAGCGCTTCGGCGCTCTTGAACAGAATGCCCATCTCGGCGCCCTTGCCGGTGCCTACCATAATGGCGACGGGCGTGGCCAGGCCCAACGCGCACGGGCAGCTGATCACCAGCACGGCCACGGCGGAGGTGAGCGCCTCGTTTGTGCTGCCGGTCAGTGCCATCCATACCGCAAAGGTCGCGGCCGAGATCACGAACACCACGGGCACGAACACACCGGCGACCTTATCGGCCATGCGGGCAATAGGCGCCTTGGTGGCGTTGGCGTCCTCGACGAGCTGGATGATCTTGGCAAGCGACGTGTCGGCGTCCACGCGTGTGGCACGGAAGGTAAACGATCCGGTGCGGTTGACCGTGGCGGCGTTGACGGTGTCACCGACGGCCTTTTCCACGGGGATGGACTCGCCGGTGAGCGCACTCTCGTCCACGGCCGAGCTGCCCTCGAGCACCACGCCGTCGACGGGGATGGACTCGCCGGGGCGCACGCGCAGGACCTGGCCGGGAAGGATGCTGTCGACGTCGACGGTGGTCTCGCTGCCGTCCTCTGCCACGACGGTCGCGGTCTTGGGCGCCAGGTCGATCAGTGCCTCGATGGCGCCGCCAGTTTTGGACTTGCTGCGCGTCTCAAGGTATTTGCCCACGGTGACCAGAGACAGGATCGTGCCGGCGCTCTCAAAATAGAGGTTGTCCATGCTCGTCATCATTGCCTCGTGCACCTGACCCGCGGCTAATTGGTCGGCCATGATGAACATGGCGTAGAGCGACCAGGCGATGGAGGCGGTGGCGCCCACGGCAATAAGGGCGTCCATGGTGGGCGCGCCGTGTGCGAGCGATTTAAACCCGTTTATAAAGTACGCGTCGTTGACATAGACGATGGGGATGAGCAGGACGAGCTCGGTGAGGGCGAGCGTCATGCTGTGGGTATGGTCGGTGAAGACACCAGGCAGCGGCCAACCAAGCATGTGCCCCATGCCTATGTAGAACAGTGGGATAAGGAATACGATCGAGACGATGAGACGGGTGCGCATGGCAGAGGCGGCGGCCTCCAATTTTTTGGTGGGCGACTCCATGTGGGCGGCGCCGGACCTGGCTTGCGTGCTGCCGTTTGAACCGGTGGCACCGGTGCCCGCATCGACGGGTGAGGCCGAGTAACCCGCGCGGTCGACGGCGGTGCAGATATCGTCGGGGGAGACCTGCGCGGGGTCGTAGTCGACCATCATGGAACCGGCGAGTAGGTTGACCGCGACGTTCTCGACGCCGTCGAGCTTGCTCACGGCACGGTCCACGTGCGCCTGGCAGGCGGCGCATGTCATGCCGCCCACGTCGAACTTATCTTGAGCCATGGCTTCTCCTTTCTGTG
>USMH01000222.1 GCA_900555745.1 uncultured Collinsella sp. | reverse complement strand
CGTGCTTATACCCAGCCGCCCGCAAAGCAACCACTCGCGGGTAGCTCTTTTATATAATGGTGGGCACGCAAACGATTGGAGAGCGCATGTCCACGTCACAAAGCCAGAAAAAAGAAGCCATCGCCCAGGCGGCCGAGCAGGAGCTCACATCGCTTGCGGTTCGTGGCGTGCGTATCGCGGGCAACGCGTGCTCGCCGATCGTGCTGGTCAAAGGCGATTTGGACGAGGCCGAGCGTTCGGGTGGCGAGCTTGCCGCCGGCCCGGATGGCGCGGCGTTGCGCAAGGCGCTTGGGGCCATCGGCTACGCGCCCGAGGATTTTTGCGTGCTGGCAAGCGTCGCCGGCGTGGGTGACGGAGCGGTCGCGGTGGGCGAGACTCTGCCGTGCGAGCTGTTCCGTGAGGCGCTTGAGGCTTTGGACCCCGAGGCGGTTCTGCTGCTGGACGATCGCGCGGCCGATACCATGCGCGAGACCTATGCCGACATGCTTGTGGCAATCGACGACTTCGATACCGCTATGCTCAAGCCCGGCCTGGTCGCCCATGTGCAGGGCCGCCGCGTGCTCGCGCTCGACGGCTTTGAGGCGGCACTCACCGACAAGGCCGCTAAGCAGCGCATGTGGGCCTACATCAAGCAGCTGACTCCGGCGGTCGCTCCGCTGTAGCGGATTGGCACCGGCGAGCGATTGCCTGGCGGGCAAGGCACGCCTCGAGATCGGCGCCGCACTTCTACATCACAGCGCGCAGCTCAAACCGATCGCCGTTAATGCGGAACTGGCAGTTGCCGTTCATGCGTTCGACGGCAAGCTTAATGCTCTTGGTTCCAAAGCCGTGTCCGGCATGCCCGGCTACGGGCATGCCGTCGACCATGCGCGGCGCGCGGTCAAACGTGTTGGAAACTAACAGCAGCAGCTGGCCGTCCTCTAATCGCAGGTCAAAGTCGACGAATCGCTTTCCTTGGGGTGCGGCGCTTGCGGCGGTGATAGCGTTTTCCAAGGCATTTGAGAGCACGCTAAACAGGTCGGCGTCACCTACGTGGATGGTTTCGGGTACGGCGGCGTGCAGGTTGGCGGTAATGCCGTTTCTATTGATATCCGAGTTAAATGACGAAAGCGCGATGTTTACGGTCTCGTTGGCGCAGAAGCGGCGTACGGCGGTGCGATCGCCGGCTTCGCAGAGTTCATCGATGCGTTTGAGCGCCTCGTCGGTGTGGCCCTCCTCAATTAAAGCGGCCAGGCCGCGTAGGAAGTGGCGCATATCGTGGCGAAGAATCGACAGCTCGCGCCCAGATTGACGCCAAGCCTCGAGCTCTTTGATGGCGGCGCTGTCGCGGGTTTCGAGCATCCAGCGCTCTCGCTCGGCGGTTTCCTTTTCTTCGTATTCGCGCAGGTAAACGGCAAGAAACATAAGATAGAAGGCACAGAGCGCAAATGCCAAAAACTCAACCGTTACCACCGAGCCCGAGTGGAACAGCGTGGTGTAAACGTTGGTGGCATAGTCAAAGACGTAATAGACGAGCGGCAGGATTAAAAGGATGCCCAGCTCGGTGGTGCTTTTAATCGCCAAGCGCGGACCGATGTCGCCGGCCCAATGCAACAGGACGGCAAAGACGGCGAGTGTGGTCGCGATGCGCGCCAGATAGTACGCGATCTGCGAGTCGGTTGCGTCAAATGCGGCGATGCCCATCCAATTGCTGAACTGGCAGCTCAGATAGGCACTCGTAATGCCGAGCACGGCAAGCAGCGGGCTCAGGCGGTAGCGCGCGCACAAATAGATGACGAGAGGCAAATGCACGACGAGCGGATATACCTGGCGGGCAAAAAGCTCGCCGCCGACGGCATTGGCGAGGCCAAATGCGCATCCGGTTACGGCACCGACCAGCACCAGTTCAAGCGCATGACGCCGGTTGATCTCGACACCGCACAGCGCCGCCGAGGCAAAGACGCCAAAGAGCAGCGTCGTGGCGTGGTGGATTGCACAAAGGACCATTTCGACCGAGGAGACCATCAGTCTCTCCCACCCTCAAAGCGCACCGCAAAGTAGGCGTCTTGGAATCCCTGCTTGCAACTGCGCGAAAGCGGGATGCACGCGCCCGAGCGCATGACGATGTCCGTGCGGTCAAAGTGATCGATATTGCGCAGGTTGACCTGGTAGCTGCGGTGGCATTTAAAGAAGACCGCGTTTTGCTCCAAGCGGTCCTCGACGCTGCGGAACGACTCGAGTGCCTCGATATCGCGTCCGTCGCGCAGGTGGAAGACCACGTGCTTGTTGCGCGCCTCGGCATATTCGATGTCGGACAGGCGCAGGGCGTGGTAGCCAAAGGAAGTTTTGATCACGAGCTCGTCGGTTGCCGCCGGGCGCATGCTCGAAAGCTCGTTAAGTAACTGCGCCAGGCGTTCGTAAGTCACGGGCTTGAGCAGATAGTCGAAAGCACGGACCTCGTAGGACTCCAGTGCGAACTCGGGCGACGAGGTGAGGAACACCAGGCACACGGCGGTATCGGCCTGGCGCAATTCGCGCGCGGTGTCCATGCCGTTGACGAGCGGCATGATCATGTCGAGCAGAATGATGT
>USMH01000221.1 GCA_900555745.1 uncultured Collinsella sp. | reverse complement strand
TTTGCTTTTGGCGGCACCTCGGGCGTGTCGGTCATTCTGTCCACGCTGTTCCCGACCCTGCCCGTCGGCGTCTTTATGTGGATTATCAACGCGGTCCTGGTCATCCTGGGTTTTATCTTTTTGGAGCGCAAGGCAATCCTTTGGAGCGTCTTTGCCTCGTTTGCGCTTTCGGCCTACGTCTCGCTGTTTGAGCTCTTCATTCCGACGGATGTTTCGATGACGGGCGATATGTGGCTCGACCTGTGTTTTGCCGTCATCTTGCCGGCGCTGGGCAGTGCCATTGTCTTTGACATTGGCGCCTCCACGGGTGGTACCGACATTCTTGCCATGATCCTCAAGCGCCGCACGACGCTCGAGATTGGCCGTGCCCTGTTGCTGGTCGATATCGGCATCGTGACCATCGCGGCTTTCCTGTATGGCCCACGCGTCGGCCTGTACTGCGTGCTCGGTCTGTTTGCCAAGACACTCGTCGTCGATAAGGCCATCGAGAGCATCCACCTGCGCAAGGTCTGTACGATTATTTGCGCCGAACCACGCAAAGTCGAGGAGTTTATCGTCAAGCATCTCAACCGCACGGCAACGATCAGCCGTGGCTACGGCGCCTTCTCGGGCAAGTGCGTCACGGTGATTATGAGCGTGCTGAGCCGTCGCGAGGCAGTGCAACTGCGCCGCTATACCCGCGAGATTGACCCTGGCGCCTTCATCACCATCGTCGATAGCTCCGAAATCGTCGGCAAGGGCTTCCGCGGTACGAACTAGCCCTGGCGCGCACTTCGAATCATTGAATAAAGCCACCCACGTTGCAAATCGGTCATCTTGGGGTATTTGTCCTCACATTGGGCGATAATGATGCCAAAGACATCGTTTGCGATCCAAGTGATTCGTTCAAAATACGAAGGGATGATTCTATGTTCTGCTCGCAGTGCGGCGCCCCCATGGGCGATAATGACAAGTTCTGCGGCGTGTGTGGTGCTCCTAATGCCGGTGCCGCTGGTCCCGCTCCCCAGGGACAGCCTCAGCCCCAGCAGTTTGTTCCGCAACCGCCCGTGGCGAATGCGCCAAAGGGCTGTGTGGCTCAGGCGTTCCAAGATATGACCAAGACTCCGGGTGTGCTTCAGCGTGTATGCCAAATCGCGTTTTTGCCGGCGCTGATTTGCGTTGTGTCGGTGCTCGTGTTGTTTATTCCCGTTATTGGCGGCATTGCGGCTGCCATCGGCTTTTTGGCAGCTTGCATTGCGAGCGTGTGTGGTTCCGGCTTTGGTATCGAGTGGGGTCGCGATCTGTCGCTCAAGGTTGATGACGGTATGGATCGTCCACTCATGCGTTCCACGTCGTTTGGTCTCGGAGTCTTTTCGAGCGTTATTTCGGTCGTGCTCGAGGTTATCGCTGCCATTCCCGTTATCGGTGTAGTGCTTTCGCTGGTGGAGGGCGTGGTAATTGGCGCTGCGGGCTCGTATTCTTATTACGGCTCTTATGCGCTCGAGGCTGCGCTGTTTGGCTCGCTTGGCCTGCTTGTCCTGGCGCTAATTGCCTCGGCGATTCTGGGTGTCTTCTTTAAGATGTTCGCCGACATCGCTGTGATGCACTTTGCGGTGACCGGGCGTGTCGAGAGCGCGTTTTCGCTCGATAAGGTCTGGGCGGCGTTTAAGCACAACAAGACCAAGCTGTTCTGTGCTTCGTTCCTTCCCGAGTTTTTGACGGGCCTGGTCGCCAACGTTGTCACATGGATCTTGACGGTCGTCTTTGGCGCCATTGCCTCTGTCGGTATGTATAGCTACTACTATCGTCCTACGGGTATTGAGGCAATTGTTACCGGCGGTGGCGTCACGCTCGCGCTGTTCTTGGTGCTGGTCGCTTTCGTCACCGTATTTCTTACGGTCTTTGGCAAGATGCTCAAGCACCGTGCCGTTGGCTATTGGGCCGCACGCTATGCAAGCGAATGGGCCGATGAGGACAAGGACGACGTCCTGACTTTTGTATTGCCCTTCGAGAAGAAGTCCGCTGCTTCGGGTTACAGCGCTCCGGATGCTTCGCCGGCACCTGCACCCGCTCCCGCGACCGAGCCCGAGCCTGCGCCCGAGTCTGAGACGGCATCTGAGCCTGCGCCTGCGCCTGAGCCTGAGCCTGAGCCTGAGCCTGAGCCGGCACCTGCACCTGAGTCGGCGTCCGAGCCAAGCTCCGACGAGGAACCTCAGGACGAGTAGCCATGCCGTCTGCCATTTGGGGACGGGGTAGAAATAGTAGAAATAGCGCTTGAAGAATGAGCGGGGGCGGACGTGTCGAAACGTCCGCCCCCGCTCTGCTTTAGCCAGGCTGTTATGGATGGGTGTGACGACTACTCGTCGTGCTTCTCCTCACGGCGTGCAGCAGCGCGTGCGTCGTGGATGCCCTTGATCGCGGCATGGCGAGCCGTTCGGGCATCATGGATGGCGTCGCGAGCCTCGGCGGTCGTCGCCTTGGCAGAGCGCAACTTGGCGGCCAGATCGGGGTTGGTTTCGGCGACCGCGGTAATCGCGGGGCCGTCGAGCTCCTCTTGCGTGGGCTCGGCCAAAAAGTCGATAGCATACTGGGCGGCCACCATGGAGCCCTTT
>USMH01000220.1 GCA_900555745.1 uncultured Collinsella sp. | reverse complement strand
GCGCAGGTCCTTGATGAAGTGCTCGACCATAAAGCCGGGCTTGTAGTCGCCGTCGAGCGCCTTGGGCGCCAGGCTCTCCATGGCGCCGGACTTACCGGTGCCGCCCAGGATCATCTGACGGGTCTTCTCCAGATCGAGGCCGCTCAGCTCGGCAAACGCCATGGCGTCTGCCATGCCGACCATGCAGGCGCCCAGCGACACCTGGTTGGCGAGCTTGGCAGCCTGGCCCTTACCGGCGCCATCGAAGCAGCAGATGTTGGCCGCGAAGGTGGCAAGGATGTCGCGGACCGGCGCGATGTCGTTCTCGGTGGCGCCCACGATAGCAGTAAGCGTGCCGGCGATAGCTCCCGACTCGCCGCCGGTGACGGGGCAGTCAAACGCCATGCGATCAGAAACCTGGGCGGCCTCGGCAATGTCGCGCGCCAGCTCGGGCGAGCTCGTGGTAAGGTCGATCAGGACCGCACCGGGCTTAGTGCACGCGAGCAGACCGTCGCCCGCCAGGTAGAGCTCCTCGACCTCGGAGGGATAACCCACCATGGTAAAGACGACATCGGCGTTAGCCACGGCATCGGCCGGCGTATCGGCCCAGGCGGCACCGCGCTCGATAAGCGCGGCAGCCTTGGACTTGGTGCGATTGTTGACCGTGACGGGATAGCCGGCATCCAGGATGTGACCGGCGATGGGGGCACCCATGATTCCGGTGCCGATAAATGCGACGGAGAGCTTGTTTGCCATGAAACCTTTCCTTTTGGGTTGGGTGTTGTTACCAGGTTGAATACTCAGTGCCAGCGTTTGGACTGCGGGGCGTCTGTGGCCGTAGCGTCTGTCTACTCGCCGCGCACACGGCGCGCGATGCGGTCGGAAAGCGACGCCTTGTCGGCGCGGTTCTTACCCCAAAACGCGCAGCCCACCATGCCGGGGCCCACGTGCGAGCCGATGGTGGGACCCACGGAGCCGCGAATGATCGTGACGTCGGCGCAACCCTCCTCCTTGCGGATGGCGGCTTCGAGCCAGTCACCATCCTTTTCGGCATCGGCCGTCATGATGGCGATGGGCATGGTGCGATCGGGCACGTAGTTCTCGCGGAACGACTTGAGGATGGACTTGAGCGCCTTCTTGCGGCCGCGGTTGACGCCGATCAGCGACAGCGAGCCGGCCAGGTCGTAGGAGAGCTCGGGCTTGACGTCGAGCTTTGCCGTGAGCTGCGCCGCCGCGGGAGGAATGCGGCCGCCGGCAGCCAGTGCGTCGAAGCTCTCGAGCGTAAAGTAGCCGTGCACGTAGGTCTTTGCCTCGTTTGCCCAATCGACCAGCTGCTTGGCGGTCAGTCCCGCCGAACGCTGGCGCACGGCCTCGAGCGCCAAGAGCGCACCGGTCGCGCAGGGCAGAGCGTTGTCGACCACGTAGAGCTCAAAGTTGGGATACTCGGCGCGCACGACATCTGCCGCCTGGCACGCGGAGTTGTAGCTCGACGACAGCGCCGAGGTAAAGCACAGGTAGACCGTGGGCGTGCCCTCTTTGGCGCACTCGGTAAAAAACTCGATATAGCGACCGAGCGACACAGCCGAGGTGGACACGCGGGCACCGGCGCGCATGCGGTCGTAGAACTCCTTAGGGCTCATGCTCGACCAGATGTCGTCTGTGCGCTCCTCGCCATCGATAATGAAAGGGAAACCCAGGATATCGACATCGAGGTTCGCGGCGACCTCGGGGCTAAAGTCGCAGCAGGTATCGACGACGATGCGGCAACGGTTCGAATGACCGGCGGATGCGGCCTTGTCCATCAAAGCGACTCCTTACGTAAAAAGGCGGCCACCCGCATGGGATGGCCGCCAACCGTTAACTCATGCAAGTTAACGTATTTTACTCGTCAAGTGTTTCGATGCGGGGCTTGATGATGCCATATCCACCATTCTTACGGTGATACACCACATTGATGAGACCGGTCGTCGCGTTCTCGAACACGTAGAAGTCGTGGCCCAGCAAATCGGTCTGCACCAGCGCCTGCTCCTCGGTCATCGGGGTGACATCGATGACCTTCTCGCGGACGAGCAGGTCGTCGTCCTCCTCGGGCAGCAGCAGGTCGGCCAGATCCTCAACGCGCTCGACCGGCGCGACATCCGCGGCACTGGCACCACCCTGGCGGTTGTCCACGACCTTGGTCTTGAACTTGCGCAGCTGGCGGGTGACCTTATCGGCGGAGAGGTCGATGGCAGCATACATATCTGCGCCGTGCTCGGCAACGCGAATCACCGAACCGCGGGCACGAGCCGTGACCTCGACGATTGCCGGGTTGGGGTTCGAGGGGTTCTTCTCATAACGAAGCACGACGTCGACTGTCATGGGCTCGATGTCGAAAACCTTGAGCGCCTCGCCGATTTTCTCATCCACATGCGCACGCAGAGCATCGGTTACCGTCGTCTTGCGTCCAGAAACCTTGATATCCATACGTGGCTCCAATCTGCCTCGGGGACTTACTGTACTGGCTATGTACCCATTGCCGTGCATTTAATCACGCGATTTCCCAAAGACCCGAATAACGACTGCTTGATACCGCATACCGAAGTCTCGCACTTTTCCGTGGCAAAGTGCGCTAT
>USMH01000219.1 GCA_900555745.1 uncultured Collinsella sp. | reverse complement strand
GAGCGAAAACGCCCCGTCGCAATAGCCAAAATGAAGCACGGCACCGTTGTCGGGTAGTTCTCCCTCGCCAGTCACATACTCAAGAAACTCCTGGCAGGCTGAGCCGTGGGAAACCGCCAGCACGCAGTCGTGTTGCGGCCTGGCCATGATGCGGGACAGCGCCGCGACCATGCGCGACTGAAGCTGCACTTCCGACTCGCCGCCAAAGGCCACCGGATAATCGCCCCAGGGCTGCGGCGGCATCTCGCGATTTGATGTGCCCTCCAGCGAGCCAAAATGCCACTCACGCAGGTCATCGACCAGCTCAATGGAACGACCCTCGCCAACGATAAGCTCGGCCGTATGCCGCGCCCGGCCCAACGGCGAGGAATACACATGATCAAAGGCCACGCCACGCGCCGCAAACGCCGTACGCGCCGTCAGCGCCTGCTCGCGCCCGCGCGCCGTAAGCGGCGAATCGTGCCAGCCCTGCAAAATGCTCTGCACATTGAGCTCAGTCTGCCCATGCCGCACCAAATACAGATCGGCCACATGTCCCCCTCTCGTACCACCACAAAGGGGACAGGTACCTTTGTGGTGGTTCACCGCCGGATCACACCGCGGCGACGCTCAGCTACACCAGCACGTCGGCAAGCGGACGCTTGGGCACGTGGTGCACCTGCGCCTCGTCACGCCAGTAATTAATTGAGCCGTCGGGGTTGGAATCGATCGCATCGACCACCTGAGTCTCGGCCGGAACGCCAAACGCCATGATCAGCTTGAGCTCATATTTGTCGTTATCGAGCCCCATGGCATCGATCGCGTGGGGCGTAAAGGCCTTGAACATGCAGGCTGCCACCTCGGGCGTGGCGCTGCGGGCGGCGAGCATCATCGTCTGCGCGGCAATGCCCGTGTCGACATCGGTAATGGGAGCGGCGGGCTTGCCCGGAACGGCGCGCTCAGCAAGAATCGCGATGTAGCCGGTCGGGCGCTCACCCTCGGCAGGACCCGGCCAGTCCTTAAGTGCGCCGGCCCATGCGAGCTCGTCAAATACACGCGCGCAGTCCTCTGCACCGCTTACCACATGAAAACGCAGACGCTGAGCATTGGCACCACAGGGAGCCAGGTGCGCAAGTTCCGCCAGCTCGAGCAAAAACTCGCGCGGCACGCGCATGGACTCGTCAAAGCGACGGCACGTGCGGGCGCGGCGAACCAACGCATCAAACGCGTCCAAGCCGAGCTTTTCGCAACCCTGCTTTGCCATCGATTCGACACTCGACGGTGCCTCGGGAACTGCTTCGTTCATAGGGACCCCCAATACAAGCCAATTGTCCTTAGGAAAATCTAACCTAAAACGTAGGCAATAACGAACAGGGCTGCAATGTTCTACACCTGTTGAATAGAAAATCGCGACGTGGGGAACAACGGAAACAATTCGGGACCTTTGGGTTACGTTTCGCCCTCCCCGACCCATACGCCAGCGCCTTTAGGCGATACTGGTTGTAACGATCAAGGCTTACGCCGCACGGAAAGGAGACATTATGGGCATCTTTAAGAACGATGACCAAAAATCGAGCCAGTTTGGATTTGACGAGAAAAGCATGGCGGGCAAAGCCGTCAAGGCCGTACGCTGGATCTACGCCATCACGGGCGTCTTAGCGCTCATTGCTGGTATCGCACTGCTTTTTGCACCCGCCAAGTCCCTCGTCTTTTTGACGACTGTCCTGGGTTTTTACTTTGTAATCACTGCTGCCATTAGGCTGTTCACTGCCATTTTTGAGCCGCTGCTGCCCACCGGCTGGCGCGTGACGAGCATCATCTCCAACCTACTCATTATCCTGGGCGGCGTCATAATCCTGCGCAACCAGGCCTTCTCGACCGCGACGCTCACCACGATGGTGGTTATCGTGGCCGGCTTTGGCTGGATTGTCGAAGGTGTCATGTCCATTCTGGAGTCCGAGCTTTCGTCCAACCGTGCCCTCGCCATCCTGAGCGGCGCACTCTCCATCATCGCCGGCATGTTCGTGTTTATCTATCCGCTGTGGTCGGCCAAGATGCTCGTCATCTTTAGCGGCGCCGCGCTGCTGGTGTTTGGCGTAACGCTGATTGTTCGCGCTATTCAATTTGGCAAACTGGTGCACTAGATGCCGCGAACGCTCTTTATTGATGCCGACGCCTGCCCGGTCACACGCGAGTCGATTGACTGCGCGCGGCGGGCGGGCGTCGCCGTTGTTATCGCCGGCAACAGCACGCAAAACCTGGAACGGCACATTCGCCGCGACGACCCGCGCGATGCCGAGCACGCGCGACGCGGCTTTTGGGTCACGACGCTCGATGTGAGCGTGGGCGCCGACAGCGCCGACTTTGCCATTGTCGAACGCCTGCAGGCGGGCGACGTAGTCGTGACGCAGGACATTGGCTTGGCGAGCATGGTGCTCGGCCGCGATGCCGCCGCAATCGGTGTGCGCGGGCGCGTCTACGACAAGGCGACCATCGACATGCAACTGTTTATTCGCCACGAGGAAAAGAAGGTGCGCCGCGCCGGCGGACGCACTCGCGGACCGGCGGCATTTACCAGCGAAGACCGCGCTCGCTTTAAGCGCAACCTCACCGAGCTGCTGCGCTAACCAAGGTAGATTTTT
>USMH01000218.1 GCA_900555745.1 uncultured Collinsella sp. | reverse complement strand
GGCGAGGCCGCCGCCACACGCAAAAAGCCATCAGACTGAGAAAGGTGAAGATTCATAAGAATGCTCCCATGCGTAAACGCTATTCAACACAATTAGCAAGCCCTATTGTAGTTCAACCGCCGGGTGGAACCGCATCCCACCAACTTGGTGAGCAATTGATGAGTTGATGGTATCTGTTAAATGTCACGTACGATTCACATCTGGTGGGTACCCTGATGGCTACACGAAACGAAGCAGATTTACACCGGGAGGACCCCGTATGACAACCAAGTACACCGACGCGCCGCGCACGCGCGTCATGACGCCGGCATCGCTCAACAACGGCGTACACGAGAACCATTCCATTGGACAGACCATGGCCATCGCGCCCAAAAAGGGCCTGTTCGACGACATTTCCATTCCCCAGATCATCGCCGGCGCCGCAGCTGCCGCCACGAGCGTGGCGCTTGCTTCAAAGATCGGCATTGCCGGCTCGGTGATTGGTGCCGCTGTGAGCTCAGTCATCACTGTTGTGTCCTCGCAGGTCTATCGCCACTTTATCTCCGCCAGCGCCGAAGCAATCAAGGGCACGCATGCCGCTGTCGACTACCCTGCCGGCGCCTACGAGCCCGTTGAGCCCGATGTCGAGGAGCACCTAGGTGGCGCCGCGACCACGCAGGAGATGCGCCAGGTTGCGGGACGCGCGACCACGGCGCGCGTCGCCCCCAACAGCCTGCGCGCCAAGGCGGCGGCAGAGCGCAGCCAGACACAAAAGAAGGTCATCGTCTTCTCGATCGCCATCGCCATCGTCGCGGTCATCGCCTGCGCCGGCGCCATCCTTATCACCACTGCCGGTGAGGGTCTGGGCGAGCGTCCCGAGCCAATCCTGTCGTCGCGCACGACCGAGAGCGATGCAAATGGCAACACTCAGCCGCAGGATCAGCAGGCACAGACGGACGACACGCAAGACAGTCCTACCTCTGCCAATTCGTCCTCGAACACCCAAAACCAATCGCAGGGCACCGATTCCTCTACGGCCAACAGTGGCACGCCGTCCGGCACGACCGACTCAAGCCAAACGACTGACGGTTCACAGCCGAACACGGGAGGCCAGACGAGCGACACCACGTCGGGAACGGGCACGGCAGACAGTAACAACACCAACAGCTCGAGCGGAACCGCTTCCGGCACGGCATCTGACAACTCGAGCCAAGGCACGGCATCGGGCAACTAAGCACGTTTGCCTCTCATAGATAACCGACCTGTACAACGGGCGCGAATCGAAAGCGGTTCGCGCCCGTTTGCCTTGGGCGCCGCCATGGCGAACGCCATGCGATGGTAAGATGCTTTACATGTGTAAAGAGGAGATTTGCCATGAGCAAGACAATAATTAGGCCCACGCTTTCGCTGGGCAACCACATCTATCTGTATCGCCTGCTGCGCGATGCGATTGGATGTGGCAAGCAAACGTTTATGACGCAGGTCGAGGAGGCGCTCGCCGCTGGCGACATGACCGCTTATGACCTGGGCTTCGAGTCCACGCGCGAGTTGCTCGAGGAACTCGACGACTGCATTAGGCTGACCGTCTTTAAAGGCGGCCGCCTGTATGCCACGGTCATCGCCAACGAGGCCTGGGATGCTGCGCTTGCCAAGGGCGAGGACAAGCCCAAGACCGCCAAGGGCGCCAAGCAGTCCTACAAAAAGAAAAAGCGCGGTGAGAAGGACCTCAAGGCCGTGCGCCCCAAGCACGTTAAGCGTCCCGAGCCCGAAGCCATGGTTGAAGCCGCGCCGGAACCCGAGCCCGAGACAGAGATCGAAGTCGCTATTGAGGTAACGGCAGAAGCCGAAACCGAAATCGCCGCCACGACCGATCCCAAAGTCATATCCGAGCAGGAAGCCACTGTGGAGCTCAACGAAGCGCCCAAGTCGACAACCGAAGAAGCCGCTGACCAACCCGAGCCGTCTGCGTTCCAAAACAGCGATGTCTTTGGCGACGAGGCCGAGGACGATCAGTCCGACGAGCCCACAGATCAAGACGCTACCGAGTCGGCGCCGGAGCCCGAGACGCCGCAGCCCGCCATCTCGCTCACGGTCGTCTATGACCCCGAGAATGCCAATGCCGGCATCACCACCATGGCATCCACGCCCATCGAGGCAAAGTCGAGCGTCGAGAATGAGAGCGCGACGCAGGTTGAGGTTGAAACTGAAGCTGCAGACGCGCCCGTCACCGTGAAGCCCGCAGATTCCACAATCAAGCCGAAGACGACGTTGGAGTTCGCACCCGTCATCGAATCCGTGCCCGCCTCTGCTTGCGACCAAATTCCCGCACCGGCACCGGCTTCGGTACTCGCAGAGGCCCCAACCCCCGCACCCGTAGCGCCCGCCATCCCCGAGGACTTCCCCGTCGATTTCGCAACCGAGGTCTTCTGCCCCGGCCCGCTTCTGCACCAGCTGTCGACCTATCTCCCCTACGGCGCCGATACCCTCGGCATTGTCGGCGAGTACTACTGGATCGCCCGCGAGCGCGGTACCATCGAGGCCGCGCGAAACCGCGCAAGCTTCCCCCTGCGCTACACGCAGGCCGGCGAGCGCCACGAAGTCACCGTGCGCATTCGCCGCAACACCACCGGCGGTCTCGGAGCCGCCTGGACCATCGATAAAGT
>USMH01000217.1 GCA_900555745.1 uncultured Collinsella sp. | reverse complement strand
GCCATGGAGCACGTGGTCTACGCCAGCGCCATGAATGGCTTTGCCCGCCTTGACCCCAACGACGGCAACATGGACATGTATCCGCTGCTCGATATGATCATCGACGACATGCCCGCGCCCGAGGTTGACGAGAACGCCCCGCTGGCCATGCAGTGCGTGACCATCGACCACTCCAACTTCGTTGGCCGTATCGGCATCGGTCGCGTGTATTCCGGCGCCATCCATCAGGGCGACCAGATTCTGGTTGTGAAGAACGACGGCTCCAGCGCCACCGCTACCGTCAAGCAGCTCTTTACCTTCGACTACCTGGGCCGCACCGAGTGCCAGGAAGTCGGCGCCGGCGACATCGCCGCCGTCGTGGGCATCGACCGCACCGATATCGGCGATGTCTACACCGATCCCGAGAACCCCGTCGAGCTCGAGCCCATCGAGATCGACCCGCCGACCCTGTCCATCGTCTTCGAGGCTTCGACCTCCCCGCTCGTCGGTCGCGACGGAGACATCGTGGGCGCCCGTCAGCTCAAGGAGCGCCTGTTCAACGAGGCCGAGAACAACGTGACCATGAAGATTGAGGAGCTCGAGGACAAGAGCGGCGTCGAGGTCTCGGGCCGCGGCATTCTGCACCTGTCCGTTCTGATGGAGTCCATGCGCCGCGAGGGCTTTGAGTTCCAGGTCGGTCGTCCCCGCGTTCTGTTTAAGAAGGACGAGAACGGCAACAAGATGGAGCCCGTCGAGCAGGCCGTCGTCGAGTGCCCGGACGAGTACTCGGGCAAGGTCGTTGAGGTCTTCGGTACCTCCGGCGGCATCATGACGAGCATGGACACCTCGGGCATCGTGACGCACCTCGAGTTTAAGATCCCGACCCGCGGCATCATGGGCCTTAAGAATCGCATCATGAACGTCACCCACGGCGAGGGCGTGTTCTACCACACCTTCCTGGAGTACGGTCCCTACGCCGGCGAGATCGGTAACCGTCAGAACGGCGCAATGATCTCCATGACCACCGAGAAGGCCGTTGCCTATGCTCTGGGTACGCTGCAGGAGCGCGGCCAGCTTTTTGTTGAGCCGGGCACCGAGTGCTACGAGGGCATGATCGTGGGCGAGCGCAGCAAGGCTGGCGACATGGTCGTCAACATCGCCCGTACCAAGAACCTGGGCAACCAGCGTTCCTCGACCTCCGATATCTCCGTCCAGCTGGTGCCGCCCCGCACCTTCTCGCTGGAGGAGGCGCTGGAGTACATCGCCGACGACGAGCTGGTCGAGATTACTCCCAAGAACATCCGCCTGCGCAAGCGTCTGCTCAACGCCACCGATCGCAAGAAGGCTGCCGTCCGCGCCGGCCAGGTCAACAAATAAGCGCTGGGCTTTATAGCGTCTAACGAGAAAGGGCGTCGACCGCGATGGTCGGCGCCCTTTTTTGTGCACAGGGACTGAGCTGGTCTGCACCACCACAAAGGTGCCTGGCCCCTTTATGGTGGTTGGCGGCTAAGCGGTGGGGAGTCCTGGCGTGTTAGCTGGCTGCTGCGGTTTGAGGTGGGCGTTGCGCCAAATGATTTGGATGATGTAGCCGAGTGTAAAGACGAAGGCCACGCCGCTGATGAAATCGCCTACGAGGGGGATTGCCGTAAGCGTGCCCGCGGCGATGCCACCCACGGCTGCCATGGCGTAGCGGTTCTGGTTGTGTCCGACCATGCGGACGATCGCACACCCCGCAAAGGCACTCGACACCAACGCGATGCCGATAACGCCGCACAAGAGGGCTCCGGCAAGCGACAGACCAGCGATAGAGATAATCAGCAGCAAGACGGCGGGGACGACAGCAATCGTGCTCAGAAGACCGCTCACCCACAGGGGCATGGGGCGCTGGTGGAGCATGCCGGCGGCGCTGGCGGTCGCGCGCGGGAAGACGAGCTCGAGAAGCAGAGCGACAAAGCAGGTCGAGAGTGCCGCGGCGACGATACCGCCGATGACATCGTTAACGGTGGAAGTATCCTCGTTCTCGGTGCGGTCGATCTTGAGCGCGCCGACTTCGGCTCCCGCGGCACGCTCAGGGTCCTCGGAGACGTGCGCGTTCACGGTGCCGGTGATGTGGGCGTTCTTGCCCAGGATGAGCTTGTCGGCCCAAACCTCAACATCGCCCTCGACGGTGCCATCGATAGTCACCGTATCGCCCGCAAGCGCTGCCGACTTGGTAGAGCCGCGCAGGGCAACCGTCTCGCCTATCGCGTAAAAACAGTTGGCGGTGCTGTCGGAATTGAGCACGACATGCTGGCCGGCAACGGTCACACTGCCATCAACCGTGGTCTTGGCAACGTCGATGGTGCGCGCCGCCAAGCGGACGGCGCCGCCCACCGTGCAGTCGCGGATGGAGAGGCTCTCGCCTGCTGCAATTATGTCGCGACCGATGGACGCATCGTCCAAGTTGAGGGCCTGGCCGGCCCAGTACAGGTCACCCTCGACGCCAGACGGATCGACGTCATTGTCGGTCGCAAGGACATTGCCTGCCGTGTCCGTGCCAGCAAATGACGCCGTGGGAAGAGCGGTGAGCGCGAGCGCGATGAGCGCGAATGCCATAAGCAGGCAGCGACGTATCTTGTGTGACGGCGCCGTCGCGGTTTGATTGAAAGCCATGGTTGATCCTTTTGTTA
>USMH01000216.1 GCA_900555745.1 uncultured Collinsella sp. | reverse complement strand
GGCGTTAACCGACCATTGCGATTCGCCCGTATCGAGGTTAAGGATGAACGGATAGCGCGTCTCGGAGCTCATGGAGATCGCTTGGAATACGCGGTCGTTGCAGGGAAGCTGATCGACGATTGGGCGTTGCGGGGCGTCATCGTCTTTCGGTTGCTGCACACGATGCATAAGCTTATAGCGATACATCTTGCGATCGGCATCCATCGTCATCTGGCGACGCGTGTCGCCAGCAAGTGGATCGACGCGCGAGCAGCCAAAGCTAAAGCTGCCGATCATGGGCGCCTTGCCGCCTGAGCTCGCCTCGATCAGCCCGGCACGTACCTGCTCCAAGCGCTGCTCGAGTTCAGTCTCGTTTGCGGAGGGCGAGATAAGCACAAACTCGTCTCCACCGATGCGGAACAGCATCTCATCGTGCTCCATGGTTTCGGAGAGCGTGCGGCAGATGCTCAGATTATAGCGATTGCCTTCGGCGTGGCCAAACCTATCATTGCAATGCTTTAGATGGTCGATGTCAATATAGGCGCAGGTGAAGGGGTCGCCTTTGTGCCAGAGTTGCTCGACGTGACGGTCGAGTCCGCTGCGGTTGCCCAAGTTGGTGAGCGGGTCGATATAGGCGTTGCTCTCAAGCGGCCGGCGCTCTTGTTGCAGGATGGCGTGCGTCTTTTGCAGTTGCTCGCCAACGGCGCGTAGCCCAGCGGGCAGCGCGGCAACATCGAGTTCGGCGGTCGAGATGCCATTCGCAAGCCGCTGAAGATAGGCAATAATCGATTGCTCGCCCATGCGGTACGACTCGTTCATGATGGATACCCTCCTTGGATGGAACAGCGGTTTGTATCATATCCCCAATTCGGTTTGAATTGGGGATATAAGTTGGCTAATGGAGGCAAATTCCCCTGCTCGGCGGTGGCGTTTTGCGCGCGAGCGTATCAGTTGTTATTGCCACCATCGAGCAATGCCTCAAAATCCTTCGCCGGCATGGGACGGTAGTAGAGGAAGCCCTGAGCGTAGCGGGCGCCCATTTGTCGTAGCATGTTTGCCTGCTCATTTGTCTCGACGCCTTCAACCACGACGGGCAGATGGAGCGACTGCGCCATCTCGAGCATCGATGAAATGATTTGCGCGCTGCGGCCTTGATCGCGGTCGGTGGGCACAAAGGTGCGGTCGAGCTTGATGACGTCGACGTTGACGTTCTTGAGCATCGCGAGCGTGGACTGGCCGGTGCCAAAATCGTCCATGTAGGTCGAGAAGCCACGGGTGTGCAGATCCGCGGTCAGCTTATCCACGGCCTCGGACTCTCCGGTATAGGCGGTCTCGGTGATCTCGATGCGCATGAGTTCGGGCGGCAGGTTGTACTGGGCGGCGAGCGACCCCATATGCTCGGCGACATCGCAGGCAAGAATGTCTACGCGCGACACATTGAGGGAAATCGGAACCACGCGAAGTCCTCGATTGAGGCGCTCGCGGAGCCACATGGCGACGCCCTGCCAAACATATTTGTCGAGCGTCACTACAAAGCCGCTTTCCTCGAGTGCGGGGATAAACGTTGCGGGCGAAATGAGAGAGCCGTCCTTGTTAATCCAGCGGGTGAGTGCTTCGGCGCCAATAATCTCGCCGGTTTCCATATCGACCTGGGGCTGAAGATAGTACGTGATGCGACCATTTGACAGCGCGTACTGGAATTCGGTCAGCGTGCGGTTGAACACGATTTCGCGCTTGTACTCCTCGGGGCAAAAAATGGCAATGCGCTCCTTAAAGTCGTTTTTTGCGCGCCGATTGGTAAACATGGCCTTTGCCTGCGCATCGATGGTGATCTCCTCATTGGAATCGATGGGGTAAACGCCCATGGACGGCCAAAAACCTACGCCGCCATCATACCTGGCTACTGCCTCGCGAACGCGGTTGTAGATTTGATGGACGGTGATGTGCTTAAAGGGGATGAGTACGCAAAAGTCATCTTGGCCCCAGTACCCTGCGACGCCCATGTCGGCATTCTCGATGTCCTTGAGGATCGTGCCCACATCGGCAAGCAGGCGGTCGCCTTCGGCCTGTCCATACCATTCGTTAAACAGGCGCATGTGGCCCATGTCGACCGTGGCGATGCACCAGGCGCCGTCGCGTCTTGCCTCGAGAAAAGCGTTGGCGCGCCGCATAAACTCGCTGGGTCGATAGAGACCCGTGAGCGAGTCGATACGTTCGGCGATGGCGCTTTTGCGCTCAGCCTCGGGTATGGGGAGGCTGTCGTTGGGAACAAGCCCGCCGGCCGTGCGAAGGCGACGGTTGAGTTCGCCTAAAACGGCGGTCGCTTGATGGGTTAAGTGCTCGTAAAAGGCCGGGACGACAAGGCAGACGGGAGTAATGGTGTCGCCTGCGATTCGAACAGGAGCGAAAACGGCCTCTTTAAGGTGGCGGGTCAGTTGCTCGAATGCCTCGTGGTCTAGGTCGTTGCTGAGCACGACGAACTGAACGCTTCGTGAACGGTAGACCCGGCTCCTGCCGCGAGTGATCGACAGCATACGGCCTGCGTATTCGGCAAGCATGTTGTCGACGGCCTCGGCCCCGTAGAGCTCGTTGAGCTTTGTCGTGCCACGAACGCGCACCGCTATAAGCCCTGTCTCGCAACGATCGCGGCGGCAGGCGTCGATGGCGTTGGCC
>USMH01000215.1 GCA_900555745.1 uncultured Collinsella sp. | reverse complement strand
CGATTGGTTTTGGCAACCAGATTCGCAGCTACGTGCTCTACCCGTACCAGATGGTCAAAGACCTACGCACGGGCGTGGAGACCAGCAATGTCGAGGCCGTCCTTGACGATGGCGACCTGGACCCGTTTGTTATTGGCTACCATCGCTGGGCCACCGGCAACGCCGATGCAGAAGGCTCGGAGGTCTAAAACATCGGGCGGCTTCAAGCCGATGCCAAGCCCAACGGTTGGACGGGTTTGTATCCAGAATAAACCCTGCGCAGGGGTGGTTTTTGTTCGGCGAATCGTTAGAATCGAATACAAGAAGAAGTTCAAAGCGCATCCGTTTGGGTGCGCTTTTTTGAGGGAGGCAGCATGGCATATCGTCTGGACATCAAGCGCATTCTTTCGATGAACTTCTTTCACGATCTGCCCCAGATCATGTTGGGGTGCGCTCTGGCCGCTATTGCGACCGACCTGTTTTTGATTCCCAACGGCCTTGCTGCCGGTGGCGTTACGGGCCTTGCCACCATTATCCAGGCGGTCGGTGCATCGCGCGGCCTATCGCTTCCCGTTGGTATTCAGACGATCGTGATGAACGCCTTACTGTTGCTGGTCGTTATGCGCGAGGGTGGCATGTTCTACGTGGTGCAGACCGCGACGGGCTTTGTGCTGCTGGGCTTCTTTACCGATCTGTTCGCCCCGTTTGTAGCACCTCTGGCGGATGCGGACCTGATGCTCCCTGCCATGTGGGGCGGCATTATTACGGGCATCGGTTACGGCATGGTGTTGCGCGCCGGCGCCAACACCGGCGGCTCGGACACGATTGGCCAAATCATCTCGCGTAATACCTCACTGCCCGTGGGCTCGACCGTCATGGCGATCGATGTTGCCGTATGCGCGCTGTCGGCTCCGGTCTTTTCAATCGAAAACGCGCTATATGCAGGCCTTTCGATGGTCATTAGCGGCTACGTGATCGATGCCGTGGTCGATGGTGGCAACAAACGCCGTATGGTACTCATCATCTCGGACAAGTTCCCTGATATCGCTGCCGATATCATGTATGGCCTGGGTCGTGGTTGTACCAAGTTTAAGGCGACTGGCATGTATTCGGGTGCCGAGAAGCCGGTGATTATGGTCATCGTGAGCCGTCGAGAGCTCAATACCCTCAAGACGATCGTGCGCGAGCGCGATCCTCATGCCATTGTGACGGTCGCTGACGTTACGGAAGCCTTCGGCGAGGGATTCAAGGACATTAGCGCGTAGGGTCGACCGCGTTCCATCCAAAAGACGTTCACATTGATAAACCGTTTCATCAGCGGTTCTGCCTGCTAAATTGTTCAAATAATGATAAAAACTCTGGTAAAGCCATCAGTTTCCAGCATAATGAATGACGTACGTGCATTGCGGCTGTGTTGGGATTACCTTCGGTGCCGTGCGCATTTTGTCTAATGAGGATGAAAGGAAGGCACAATGAGCGACGAAGAGCTCAAAAAGGTTGCCAACGAGGTAAGGAAGGGCATCGTCACCGGCGTGCACGCTGCCAAGTCCGGCCATCCGGGCGGTTCGCTCGGCGCTGCCGACATCATGACCTATCTGTACTTTGAGGAAATGAACGTCGACCCGGCCGATCCCCGCAAGGCCGACCGCGATCGCTTTGTGCTCTCCAAGGGCCACTGCGCTCCGGGCCTGTACGCCGTGCTCGCCGAGCGCGGGTTCTTCCCCAAGGAGGACCTCAAGACGCTGCGCCATATCGGCAGCCACCTGCAGGGTCACCCCAACATGAACGACACCCCGGGCGTCGACATGTCCACCGGTTCGCTCGGCCAGGGCATCTCCGCCGCCGTGGGCATGGCGGTTGCCGCCAAGCACTGGGGCGATACTTACCGCACGTACGCCCTGCTGGGTGATGGCGAGAGCGAGGAGGGCCAGGTCTGGGAGGCCGCCATGTTTGCCGGCAACCAGCAGCTCGACAACCTCTGCGTGATCGTCGACCACAACGGCCTTCAGATTGACGGTCCCGTCGAGGAGGTCAACGACCCCATGCCGCTCGCCGACAAGTTCCGTGCCTTTAAGTTCCACGTGGTGGAGCTTGTCGACGGCAACGATTTCGACCAGATCCGCGCCGCCTTTGCCGAGGCTCGCGCTACCAAGGGCCAGCCGACCGCCATTATCGCCGAGACCATGAAGGGCAAGGGCGTTTCCTTTATGGAGAACCAGGTGGGTTGGCACGGTAAGGCCCCCAACGATGAACAGTTTGAGCAGGCCATGGCAGAGCTCACGGCCGCCGGAGAGGAGCTCTAGGATGGCAGACGTCAAGAAAATCGCCACGCGTGTAAGCTACGGCGAGGCCCTCGTCGAGCTCGCCAACGAGCACGATGACTTTGTGGTCCTCGACGCCGACCTGGCCGCCGCCACGCAGACCGGCAAATTTAAGGCCGCTTGCCCCGACCGCTTCTTCGACGTGGGTATCGCCGAGAGCAACCTGATGGGTGTTGCCGCCGGTATCGCGACCACCGGTCGTGTTGCCTTCGCGAGCACCTTTGCCATGTTCGCTGCCGGTCGCGCCTTTGAGCAGGTCCGTAACTCCATCGGCTACCCGCACCTCAACGTTAAGATCGGTGCCACGCACGCCGGTATCTCGGTGGGCGAGGATGGCGCCACGCACCAGCTGTCTCTTATACACATCTCCGAGCCCACGA
>USMH01000214.1 GCA_900555745.1 uncultured Collinsella sp. | reverse complement strand
AACACGCGGTCCATGATAAAGGCGACGCGGGCCATGTAGCCGCAGTCCTCCAGGAAGGACAGCATCACGAACAGCAAGAACATCTGCGGGACAAAGCCCATGATGGCGCCGATGCCGGCCACGATACCGTCGCAGACCAGCGAATCGACAAGACCGCCGTCCTCGGTGCCACCCGCCACAAGAGCGTTATGCACCGCGGTGGTGATACCCGGGACATAGGGACCGTACTGTGCCGGGTCGACCGAGTCGGCATTGTCGCCCGCAGCCTCGACAGCTGCGTCGTAGGCGTCGCGGCCCTGGCCGAGCACATACCAGCCGTCGGTGCCGAAGAGCTGGTCGTTGGTGAAGTCGGTCACCGTGCCGCCCAGGGTGGAAACGGCGATGTAGTACACGCAGAACATGATGACCACAAAGATCGGCAGGCCCAGGATACGGTTGGTAACCACACGGTCGATCTTCTCGGAGGTGCTCATCTTGGCCGGGGCCTTGGTGAGGCACTCATCGATGATGTGCGCGATGACGCCATAGCGCTCACCGGTGATGATGGACTCGGCATCGTCGTCGCAATCCTGCTCGCACTGGGCGACCAGCTCCTCCACGCGAGCGGCCTTCTCCTTGGTGAGGTTGATGAGCTTGCAGGCGTCTGCATCACGCTCGAACAGCTTGACGGCGTAATAGCGACGCTTGTTAGCGGGAACGCTCGCCGGCAGGTTGTTCTCGATGTGGTCCAGAACGTCCTCGATGGAGGAGTCGAACTTGTGCTCCGGCACCTCGCCCTTGGAAGCAGCGGACTTCTTAACCTGCTCGAACAGCTCCTTGATGCCCTTGTTCTTAAGGGCCGAGATCATCATGACCGGGCAGCCGAGCTTCTTGGAGAGCTTGTCCGTGTCGATCTTGTCGCCGTTCTTCTCGACCAAGTCGGCCATGTTGAGGGCAACGACCACGGGCAGGCCGGTCTCGATAACCTGAAGCGCCAGGTACAGGTTGCGCTCGAGGTTGGTGGCGTCGACCACCTGGACGACTACATCGGGCTCGCCGCTCATGAGGTAATCGCGCGAGCATTGCTCCTCGGGGCTGTAGGGGGAAAGCGAGTAGATGCCGGGGAGGTCCGTGATGGTAACGTTCTTGTCGCTTAGGAGCTTGGCTTCCTTTTTCTCAACCGTGACGCCGGGCCAGTTGCCAACGTAGCCGTTGGCGCCGGTGATCAGGTTGAAAAGCGTGGTCTTGCCGCAGTTGGGGTTACCCGCAAGTGCGACATGGATCTGAGAATCCGCCATTCAATCCTTCTTCCTTGTGTGCCTGCGCTGCTTTCTCCGCGCAGGCTGGATAATGTGCTTCAAAGTTGCTGCATTAAGTTAGAAAAACCTAACTTTATCTGCAGAAATATGCGCCGCCGGCCCTTACTGGACCTCGACGACGGCCGCCTCCTCCTTGCGGATGGAAAGCTCGTAGCCGCGCACGTTGATCTCGACCGGATCACCGAGCGGTGCAACCTTCACGACCTTAAACGACGTGCCCTTGATGAGCCCCAGGTCCATAAGGTGGCGGCGAAGCGCACCCTCACCGTGAAGCTTGACGATGGTGGAGCTCTCGCCCACCTTAACGTCACCCAACGTCTTCATCCTCTTATCCCCCTTTCGGTTTTTATGAAATGCTGCAGACTAACCGACGGTCATGATGTGCATGGCAACCTTGGAATCGATACCAAAGCGTGCGCCCAGCACCGTGACGATGATATTGGCGCCACTCGAGCTCACCACGTGGATTTCGTTGCCCTCGACAAAGCCGAGGTCCTTGAGGTGGTGCTTCATATCCTCATTGCCCTTTACACGAGACACGCGCACGGTTTCGCCCGCTTTTACCATCGAAAGCGGCATGGCCGGCATCTGCGGTCCGCAAGACATGAGTTGCTCCTAACGTCAGTTCGTCCTCAACATCGACGCGTTAAAAGTTAACCACGTCTATGTTCGCTATAGTAAACTAGCACGTGGTTAACTTTTTGGAAAGAGTCTCTATTCAGTTTTCGAAAAAGTTTCCTATACGAAACAAAAAGGCGCGGCAAAGAGCTGTCCTTTGCCGCGCCCCGTCATGCTTAGAGCGAGAGGTTTCTGATCGACGTGACGCAGGAAGCCTCATCCACGCCCGAAACGCGGAACACGACGTCTTCGCCACATTCGCCGCAGAGTGCCATGAGCCCAATAACGTCGCGGCCATCGACATGACGATTGCCAATCGAAACCGACACGTCGCTACGATGCTTGGCGATAATGTCATAGAGCAGCGCAACCGGGCGGGCATGCAATCCCAACGGATCTTTAATCGTCTTTGTAAACTCGACCATGTCCCCTCCCGCGGCATCGCACATTCGGCCGGCAAAACCCAGCCACGTGGTAGTTATTGTAGCGTTAGATGCTTGTCGAGAGCCCCTCTGAACACCTCGTGGTCAAAAAGTGGCAAATATGAGTACTGTCACCAATTTAGTAGCAGCAAAATCGAGAGCAAATTGCCTACTTTGAGCGATTCGAAGAGGTTGAAAGCCGTCAAACGCCCTTTAAAGGGGGTTAGATAAATTGATTTTGAGCCCATTTTTGCTCAGAACAGGCCGAAAAATATGACACCTCTTTTGCAGCAGTACTCATATTTGGCATTTTTTGCCCACAAGGTCCAAAACCATGCCCCA